>QMWW01000062.1 GCA_003661825.1 Thermoprotei archaeon | reverse complement strand
TAAATTTAACATCTAGTCCAGAGTATTTCTCCAAAAGCTCTGCATGTCTTTCGAGGGTAGTGAAATTCTGTTCCCTCGGTCTACCCTGGTGCGATCCCAACACTACTGCTGGATTATACTTCTCGATGATTTCCCGTAGAGACTTTGCATGCACTTTAATACGTCTATCGTCAAGAATCTCCCTAATCTCAGGGTCTATGGGTACATTTATATCTATCCTCATAAAGATCTTTTCTCACTAATGTCTATATCGGATAATATAGGTATCTTCGGTATCTTCGTAAGCACCGCTATCACCTGGACTATACTATCATTCGTTTAATGATCATATGCAGAACTGGGTATTTATTGCTGTATGGAAACCTCTGGGTTAAAAACACAGCTTTGAGAGGTTCTCGTGCTTGAAAATTTTAAAACACGTGATTTAAAACTCTATCATCGTCGAACAGAATACCTAGCATTTGCATCCTCTAACTACTCCCTTCTCATACCTTTTACGGCTACAGCGTGATACCACTTATGTCGTATTTAAGCGCTATACTATATTCTTAGAAGTGGATAGCTCTGGTTGGACATACACTTGTGCAGAGGCCGCATCCGTAACATTTCTCTACACTAACACTAGCTTTTCTACCGTTTTTAGCTTCAATCATCTCTATAGCGTTATAGGTACATACTTGCTTGCAGAATCCGCATCCAATACACTTCTTGGTGTCAACTATTGGTGGTTGAGCATGTACTCTGATAGGTTCTGGCTTCAAGTACTTAAGAGCTTTACCACGAATATCGAGAATACTTTGATATCCGTGTTGTTTGAGCCATTCCCTTATCTCGTCTATTACTCTCTTGAATACTATTGGGCCTTCTATTAAAGCAGCTGTGCATATCTGTATAGCGGAAGCTCCAGCCATAAAGTACTCGATAGCGTCTGTACCACGCATTATGCCCCCAACACCGATAACTGGCAGCTTGGTATTCATAGATATCTGTGCAACAACGGCTAGTGCTAGTGGCTTTAGTGCAGGCCCACTCAGCCATCCATAACCATAAGGCCCTCCTACTATGGGTTTGCTGGTTTCGATATCGATATGAAGTGCAGGACCTATAGTATTGGTGGCAACTATGCCGTCTACACCTACTTTTTCTAGATCTCTGACTAAGCTAGGTATATCGGGTGTAAACGGACTGAGCTTGGCAAATATAGGTATATCTACGGCTTCTCTTAGTGCTTTAGCTGCTTCAACTACTGGTTTGTAGTCTCTCCCAATATAATGTGTTGAAAACTCTATAGCATCTACTCCTACGCTAGCACATTTAGGTCCGAGAAGCGCTAACTCCTCTGGAGTATACCCTATACTTGCTATAAATACCGCTCCACGTTTGTGTGCGTAATCTAGAATCGCTGGGTATTCGCGCTCAAAGTAATGCTCAGCGGGTATGTCGCTCCAGAGCTCCGCATTTAGGACTCCATATATGAACCTGTAGCTACCGCTGTACGTATTTTCAAGCACTACGTATCCAGGTCTAACTGTTCTGAGTACTTGAACTCTAGCTATTCCTCGATCGACGGCTCCCATGCTAGGCCTAGGAACCGTAGCTGGTTTTACGCTAATAGTCTTAGCAACTACACCACCTACATCGTTATCTACTAGCTGCTTCATAGCGTCTGCATCTCGAGATATAGGACAAGCAGCGTTCATAACTGGGTTTTTAAGTTTTAAACCAGCTATTTCTACAGTGAGATCAACCAATATGTACACCTGAGAAAACTGTATAGATTAAAGCTTTTGCGGAGAAATTTAAAAAAGTTAAGTTATATCGCTAAATATCAATACTAGTTCGTAGCTAACCGCACTCTGGGTATTCATCAGGTACCTTGTATCTAAAGTATTTACCAGTTTCGGGGTCTTGGAATAAGCCTATTTTAACACCTTTCCTGCCGCCGGGGCTTAGCCTCCATACTTTTTTCGGAACTAGCTCGAGCTCCTTACCAGTAGGGGTTTTTACCCGGATAGCGTCTTTACAAGGCTTAGTAGCCACTGTTATCACCTTATCCAAATAATATAGTGTTAATGGATATTAAACTTTTACTTATAACTATATAAAACTTTGATATAGTAAAAAACAATCTGTTAGTTAGCATCAACTATTACTACGTACTATAGACTATTGAGAATTAATGATAACTTTCTATACTATATAATTATTTCATTTCTCCAAAATATAGTGATAACAATAACCTATTCTGCAAGCTATTAGGCCTTGCTTAAGTATTAATGTTTTGACTAGTAGTATTAGAGCTCTAGAACATCTAACTGGTATTTGCCGCTACTTTCTAGTCTATCCCATAGCCTCTCTACTACTCTATGTATGTATTCCCGCGCTTTAGCTTCATCTAGTTTCGTCAGCTTGCGATTCTCTAGAACTATCTCGCCGTTCACTAATACGGTGTCTACGTCTTTACTGCTACTCCTATTACTGATATGTCCGTATACGGTGTTAGTAGTTAGAGGTGTGGGTAGCTCATTTGGCTTGATAATTACTATATCTGCTTTCTTCCCCCTCTCAAGGCTACCTAGCTGTTTCTCCATGTGGAACATTCTTGCAACATTTATAGTACTCATCATGATTACATCAATGGGGGCCAGCACCCGTGGATCTCTTTTACTAACCTTATGTAGTAGATAGGTTGTTCTCATGTTTTCGAATTGATCAAATACATAGCCGTCATTTCCTATACCCACATTTATTCCCAGCTCGATCATTTCTGGGACAGGCGCTACACCGACAGCGTTGAGCATATTGCTCATAGCATTATGTGCTACATGTGTACCGGATTTAGCAATGATTGAAAGCTCTTCTCTAGTAACATGGACTACGTGTGCTAGTATGACGTCATTTCCCAGGAAACCTAGTTTTTCCATCCGTTCAATAGGTCTTAATCCATACCTCTCAATGTTATGCATGACGTCGATCATCCCTTCCTCCGCATGTATAGTAAGCAACGCACCGTATTTACTAGCCAGCTCACGCGCCTTTTTGAATAACTCGTCCTTAACGGTGAAGCTAGCATGAAGACAGAATAAGCCTCTTACGGGGTTCGACTTGTCTCTATTGTTTTTCCTAATAAATCTCTCATTTTCTGCTAGGCCTTCAAAACCCTCTCTAAGGCTTCTACGCTGTGTAGCTTCGAACGAGATCAAAGCTTTTAAGCCAACTTCTCTTATCCCCTTCTCAATGTAATCAAGAACCCCAGCTATGCTATTAGGACCACTATATGTGTCTAGAAACATGGTTACGCCGGATTTAACGAGTTCTATGGACCCTATGAGGGCTGAAGCATAAGCATCTTCATGCCTAAGAAGCACGTCTAAAACCCACCAAATCCTCTGTAGGTTCTGATGAAAATCTGTTGGCGGCTCTATCTTTGAGAACCAGGGGCTTGCTCGTAGCAGGATCCCGTAAAGATGGGTGTGCGCATTAAGCAGACCCGGAAGTATAATGCCTTTACCGGCATCTATAACTTTCTCTGCAACATATCTATCTTTCCCGTCTCCCTTACCTATATCGACTATTCTATCTTCATCTATAGCTAAGTATCCATTATCTATTACTCTCATTTCAGGGTCTAGTGTAACTACTAAGCCGTTATTTATTAGAAGAGAGATCTTTTGACGCACCATTCTCAGCACCATATAATAACCTCTAAGGTACTTACTATTGTACTTACTATTGCTCTCTGTCCTGGATACATAATAAATCTTGGGCAATGCCGGAAAATCTGGTCAGAACCCCTGTTCTTCATCTAGTATTCATCAGAGTAGCTCAGCTTCTTCATCCCTGTGTACATTAAGGCATAACCTAGATCCAACTTTAAATTTTGCTTCATCGTTGTCCATCTACCTTAATGTGACAGGTTCAACCAACTTTCCTGCATCATAACAGTCTGGGCTTACCCTGGAACTATCCTTGTCCCTGCTTTACCTCTAAGCGCTTCATATGCTTGAAATAAATGAGCTATAATAGCTTCCTTACCTCCATCCTCTACAAACCTTATAGCTGCTAAGACCTTTGGACCCATACTTCCAGGCTTAAAGTGCCCCTCCTCATAATATTTTTTGGCTTCTGATACCGTCATCACGTCTATCGCCTTTTGCCTAGGAGTTCCATAGTTGAGGTATACCTTGTCTATATCGGTTAGTATCATGAATATTTCGGCACCGATAGCAGATGCCAGTCTCTCGCCAGCTAGATCCTTATCTATAACTGCCTCTACTCCCCTTAGCTTTCCTTCCTCGTCTACATACACCGGTATTCCTCCTCCACCACTGGCTATAACTATATATCCTTCACTAAGCAACTTCTTTATGGCGTCGATTTCGATTTGTCTAGTAGGGTTAGGTGAAGGTACTACTCTCCTCCATCCTCCTCTTGGATCAGGTTTAACAACCCATCCATGTTCTTTAGCTAACTTCTTGGCTTCTTCTTCACTATACCATGGTCCAATGAACTTAGTAGGGTTCATAAACGCTGGATCTCCTCTATCCACTACGGTTTGAGTGATTACTGTTATAACCCCTTTCACGGATTTACCAAGTAATCCTTTCTCTATGAGCTTGTTGTAGATGGTTTGTTGAAGCAAGTATCCTAGCCAGCCCTGGCTCATCGCACCAGCTATATCTAGTGTCATTACAGGCAAACCCTTTGCTGATTTACCTGCTAGCATCCACTCAGCTATTATTCCCACCTGAGGACCGTTGCCATGGGTTATAGCAACCCTATACCCGTCTTCCACTATACGTACTAAGAAATCAGCGCTTCGACGTGCATGCTCCCAGTAGCTTTCGGGGCTTCCTCGCTCGTTCTTGGTTTGGAAAGCATTACCACCAACAGCTACTACAATGTACTTTTCCATAGATCTAGCACCTGGTGTTGATAGTGATTAATTTATTTAAAGCGGTTAATAAATAAGGCTTCCTTCTAAAACGTATAAAGAGTAAATATCCTGTTAGTGTTTAATAACTTCTTGACTAAATCATGAAATCTGGTATTCCATTTGGCCTGTATGCTATCAAGGGTTTTAGCTTATTCTTTCTAAGAAGCTGTACTACATGTGGATAGAGAATTACGTACTCAATATCAATGTCTTCAGCTAGTACTGGATGTATACTGGCCAGTTTTCTCAAGAACTTCTCTACGTTTTCCTTTGGAGAAAAGCTAAGCATAGCTGCTGCATAGAACTCTTCACCGGGTTTAAAACCTGCTTCTAATAAATTAATTAAGGCCCTAAACTGGTATTCATAGAACTCTCTGCTAGCGCCTGTTAAATACTCGAATTCTAGAGGTGTTGTCCCTTTAAAGGATATGCGAACAACTATGTTGTGATAATTAGCTAGATCTCTAGCATATCTCATATCTCTTCCAAGTAGTAAACCGTTTGTTTCAAGTATGAATGTGTACTTAGTTTCACTAAATAGCTTTAAGAGGTCTAGTAGGTGATCCTTCGCTATAGTTGGTTCACCGCCGCTTAGCCTAACGTAGCGGTAGCCTCTTTTCTCCGCGATATTTAGCATCCTGTTAAACGCTTCTTCGGGTCTGCAGAAGAAGCCTTTATTGGTATAGTAGCTATATCTCCAGCTCCAGCAAAACTTACACCTAAGATTACATCCAACAACATCTCCTGTAGCTATCCCTCCATACCATTTGCCACCACGGAATCTATAGTACCTGAGTTCCTCTGTACCTCCTCTTCTTCTGGTAATTTTGTCTTTTACAATGCTAGCTATCTTGAATGGATCCATGCCAGGCAAGCTGACCTTAAACCCATAGTATTGCTGTATTACTATAGCTGAATACTCCATCTTAACCTTTCCCGTATCTCTTCGAAAAGCTCTTCTGCTTCAAGTACAAGTAGCTCTATGTCTATACCGAATAGGATTTCCTCTTCAAAATGTCTCGGTTTTATCCTTCCAGATACTACCTCGTGTACTCTACTATAGGTGTATCCTATGGATTGAAGCACACCATTAAAACGGCCTAGCCTTTTGGACGCGATACCGTAGATGCACTCTTGACTAAATAGGCAATCTACGCATCTAAGCCTTGCCTTAATACATTGGCTCTTGCTCGGCTTCTTTCCGGAGATACCTATTCTAGTTAGAATTCGTTCGTAGTGTCTATCTATTGGTGCATAGTGCGTCATTCCATAGGCGTGTAAGAGGTATGCCATAGCAGACTTTACACCAAAACCCCTGATCCCCATTAATTCAGCTGCTTCGTCTAAGGCGCTTTTATTCTTGTAAATTATTGTCTTTAAGGCTGGGATGGCTTTTAGGTATTCGCGGTACTGATAGGACTTGTAAAGACCTAAACATCTAGTAGGCGTATCAAGACACTTATTAGCTATAACAGACTTCATCCACTTAACGGTATTAGCGTAGTAGTCTGTATTCCTAGATAAGTATATAGAGGTAAACACATATGCCCTGTCCTTAGGACTAAATACTAGTGTAAACTCCTTCAACACTTTTACTCTCTTTTTCAGCGATAGCTTGTGTAGTAGCTTGTCAATTATAGGCTTCAGCTTTATACCGAGAAGTCCTTGTAAACTTTCTTCACTACAGCTGCTCGGCACATAGCACTCTAAGGTGCTGTCTTTATATAAGCACTTAAGCCCTCTACACTCTCCATAGACTTTTGTAAATTCTAGAGCCCTACCTCCTAGTTTATCGATTCTGAAAAGAGGGAGCAAATATGAGTAGTATAGGCTGAGGGGATAGTTTATGCCAGTTATAAAAAACTTCTTCAAACTCTTTCCTCGCGAGCAAGCTTAATGTATTGCTTATCTATGCCCCATTATCATAGACATTACGGCTTTCTGTACGTGTAGCCTATTCTCTGCCTCATCGAAATACAGGCTTTTACTATAGGTATCGAGTACTTCGTCTGTAACTTCTTGCCC
>QMWW01000061.1 GCA_003661825.1 Thermoprotei archaeon | reverse complement strand
ATATTGAGATATGGTTAAACGCTATCTCTGGGTGGGAGCATAGATAGCAGGTCGTACCTGGGCTTAGCAGTATTACTGGCGACTACTATAATATGGGGTTCATCGTTCTCATTCATAAAAATGGTTGTTCCAGTGGTAGGAGGCTATGGATATGTATGGTTTAGAGGGCTTATAGCGATCCTGTGTCTTGCTCCATATGTAGTGTATAGGCATTTGAACGGCAGGGTTGATAGGGATCTAGTAGTAGGCGGCTTAACGGCTGGTGTGGCGTTTACGACTGGTTTATTACTTCAAGGGATTGGAACGGCATTAACATCTGCGTCTAATTCGGCATTTATAACCGGCTTGAATGTTCTCTTTGTCCACGTATACGTAGCTATACGTGCTAGGAAGTATACTATTTATCTTCTACTATCGCTGGCTCTATCAGTTGCCGGGTTGTGTATTATGGCTAATCCTACCAGCGGAGCTAGTATTGGTGATCTATTAGTACTTGCCGGTTCTTTAGCATGGGCTGCTCAGATAGTGATTGTCTCAAAGTACAGCTATGCTGATCCCTTAGTTTTCGTCTTCTACGAGTTCTTTCCCTCTGTTGCACTAGCTCTTCCCTGGTATGTTGAAGGCGGAGTACTCCCGGATGCTAATGCCTTAATATACCTCTTATACTTAGGAGTTATTTGTAGCAATGTAGCTTTTGCACTACAGGTTATTGGCCAGAGATACGTTTTACCTTCTACAGCTGCTACGGTATTTCTCCTAGAGCCTCCCTTTGCCTCTCTCTTTGCATATATGATTCTCGGGGAAACGCTATCGCTGAACCAGCTTATCGGGGGTTCACTCATAATTGCTGGGCTATACCTAGCTATTAGAGGCGAAGAATTTCTTAGGAAAAACCAAGGAATAGCTATGACTTAGCTTGAGCAGGTACTTGTGGAACATTAGCTGAGGAAGGCGTTGCTATAGGTATTTCTGCATATTTCTTGACGAGTTCTACGCCTAAGTAGACAAAGGGAGTATCAATTACCGCTATGAGTACTTTAAACAACCACATGCTTAACGCCATATTCACCACTATCTCTAGTGGAACTACTCCATAGAATGCTATAAACGTGAAGAGCATAGTATCTATTAGCTGGCTAATAGTTGTTGATGCATTGTTCCTTATCCATAGGAACTTGCCACCAGTTATTTCGCGCCATTTCCAGAAAGCCCATACATCGTGGTGCTGGCTAACAATGTATGCTAATATACTGGCAGCCACTATACGGATCTGTGGTGCAAACACTCTCTCGTAGAGTACTTGCTGCTGCTCTTCATACGCAGGTAGCACGTAATCTATACCTATTAGAGCTAGCATAGCTATCTCAGCTATCAATCCGGCCCATACTATGTAGATTGCTCTCCTCTTCCCATATACTTCGTCAACTATATCGGTAACTGGGAATGTTATAGCATAAGCTACTGTTCCACCCGGTACAACCAGTCCTAGAAATTCGATTAGCTTAACTCCTGCCGATATGTTGGCAAGCACTATTGAAGCCCCAAATAACCCAGATAAAGCTATAAGTATCAGTAGGTCTCTCTCCGTTAACTCCGTTCTTACGCTCAACCCTAGATCACCACATTTTGAGCGACTACTAGTGCAGATCATCATCGCTATAATGAGTGTTAAGCTTTTCTATCAACCTAAGAGCTACTACAAACATAAATAACCCCTTACGACAGAAATTAACTAATAGTCTAGAAGAGCCGGGGTGGCCGAGCGGTCTAAGGCGGCGGGCTGCAGGGCCCAGTGCTCAGGGGGTTCGCCGACACCCGCTTTATCGCGGGTTCGAATCCCGCCCCCGGCTCTATACCTCATTAAGAGCCGAGTATTTCCAGTACTCTACACTACTGTGTTTTTACTATTTCCAGAGTGCGTAGGAACAGCGTTTACTTCTTCTCTCCCAGCTATAGTATTTGTCTTAGAGCCCTGTCTATATTGGTTTGACGCAGTATTAGCACGGTATGTGCTATTTCCTCTGGTATCCATGATGGTTTTCTAGGCGTAGTGCTCATCAGCATAGTTTTTACCCCCAAGGATTCGCTGTAGCTAATAGCGGCTTCTAAATCGTTTTTCGGCTTCTTCGCGAATGAGCCAATTACGACGATTAGCCTACTACTCAGGCTTTCCTCGCTGAGTTCTCTTATCATGTCGCAGGCCTCGTAAACCCCTAGAGCTGGTTCCGGTATTCCACGCATCACGGGTATTTTCGCATATATATCCACTATACTAGCTGCATTCTCTGTTAGGTCCAGTACTGGTGCCGCTAATCTCGAGTATACTACTAGACCTAGCCTAGAAAGCTCTATTCTAGACAGTCTATGCATTAGAGAGCTTAGAAACGCTTTAACCAGATCTATATTTATATACCTGCTCTTCTCTGCAACAGCTACTACGTCTATCATGAAACATCACTGTTAAGGATTTTCTGGAAAGCTACTAGAAGATCTGTATAGAGTGCGTATTAGCTCAGCTTTGTTAGCAACTCTGAATAGCTCGCCATTGCAGATTTTTACTGTAAACTCTACGAGCCGTTGATCCCTCTCGCTGAGGAAATCGCCAAGTACTACTACATCTACTACTACGTTGGAGTTAGCTGCGTATAGAGCCGCTATATCCAGTGGAACCCCCTCGTTAAACCCTCCATCGGTTACTATGATAGCTTTCTTCGTGCCACCCCCTCTTCTGAGCATCTTGACAGCTTCTATTAAGCCATCTCCTGGAGCAGAGCCTTCGCCTAATACGCGTAGCCTATTAATGGATCTGGTTATTATCTCTCTATCTCTAGTTAACCCTATAAGCGGGTAAGCTCTACTAAAGAAGACGGTTATTCCGATCCTTACTAAAGCCTTTGCGTCGACCAGCTTGGTTGCAGTATATGCAAGTACGTCTCTTGTAGCATCGATCTTGCGTGGAGTTAGATCGTTGTACTTCTCTCCCATACTATAGGAAGTGTCTATAACGTATACGATGTTAGACCACAATACCTAAAGCCTCTAATACGCTATCAGGGATTTTCAGCGGAATAGCCTTTAGTCTATAGATCACATCTTCTAGTTCTTCGCGTTTAAATTCTTCTCTTAAAGTATACAATACTGATATCGAGCTCAGAGAGGAAACACCCAGGGATCTAGCGTACTCTCTAGTTCTGACGTCGTCTGATAATAGTATACACTTCTTATGCTTTGTAGCATAGAATATGGCGTATTGTTCGTGAAGCGTTAGCTTTGCTTTAAAACCCGGTACTTCGACTCGATCTACGTTAAAGAATTTAAGAATATCGTGGTGTTCGAGGTACCTAGTCAGCCTCTTGAAGAATATGGCTTCAGCCCAACTACTGATAGAACTTGGAGCTAGGAATACGTAGTCTCTATCTACTAGTACTTCTAGGAACTTGTACATGTCGGCTCTGTACATAGTGTAGAGCGTGAAAGGATCAAGTACATACTCTCTACTGGGATCTAGTGAGGCCGTATCTCTATCGGATACAATACCTAGTAGTGGGACTATACCTCTAGACATTAAGAACTCTATCATGTCGTCGTAGCTCATTTCAGCGAATTCAGTAACGTATTGAAAACTCGCATTAGTGTTTAGGTATAGTTTTAAAGCTATGCTCCTTAGATCAAGGTGTTCTAGAAGCCTCCTTATAGCATCTCTTACCGCTTCGCTTAGACTGGAATATAGGCCTAATTCAACTAGTCTCCTAAGCTTCTCCTCTAGTATACCCCCTAGCTCTACTTCAACCATCTTATTTACAACCCTAGCTGTTACCAGCGCTATAAGACTATATTATTAGATGACATGAATCAATTATATGGTTTTACCCTTATACCGTTCTTCGGAGATAATGGTTGACTGGAGATTCTCTATGCTTTCTTAGGAACACGTTGTAGTCGAAGCATCTCAGTCTAGCTTATGGGAGGTACTTGGTTAAAAAAGTGTTAATAGGGTTTAAGCTAGCCTACTTCAACAGTTATTGGTATCCATATTACTGCGGGGTAGTCGAAGTGTATACGCGTACCTGCTATGGTTAAGCCTATAGTATACTGTACGTAGCCTTCTAGAGCTATACCTAGGTATAGCTCCGAGTCAGTTGTAGCATAGACTTCTATGGATACTGTGTGGTGATTGCTAAAGCCGAGTTCCTCAGGAATAGTGGCTACAGCGTCTCCCTTTACAACTACTGTGGTGAGATCGGCATAGCTTAATGCGTACGTCCCGTAGATCGTTAGTTCTCCTCTACCGCTTCCACCGTTCACACTTATAGTTAATTCCCGCTCGCTTACTCTTACTGGAACCACTACTATCTTAAATGGCTCTGGGTAGTGCTCTTTGGCACCGATTAACGTGTTTCTAACTATTATCCAGTAGAGCCCTGTGTAGTCAACGGGTACGTAGATCGTGGCTGACGTTAGCCCTGGTCTATCGTAGTGGGTAGCCCACCCTGACCCGTATAGGTACTCTGTAAGCTTTGCAGCAACTATTGCGCCATAGTACTCTTTGTCAGGCTCTCCCGCTAGGAAGTATGGTGATCCTTTGCCAGCAACAGCTACATCAATGTTGGTGTTGTTTTCCTTCCAACTAACCGTTAGTATGAAGCCTACTACGCTCTCATCCTGTACCTCTAAGGGGAATACTCTCCAATCTCCGCTCTCGTAGCGCCAAGACCAGTCGAACTGCCCTTCTACGTAGTAGTTTTCGTATAATACGTTCTCAGCTTCACCTTCTAGAACAATAGCCCTCTCTTCTTCGGAGAGTAAAGCTTTAACTGGAATAGATACTGGTACTAAGACCTCTTTAGCCCCTCCCTTTACAGCGATGTAGCCCTCATATACTCCTGGCTTAGCGTTGCTCGGCACCGTTACAGTCACTTCTACAGAGCCTCCAGTAGCCGTTTCCGGCACTGTGACCCAGTCCCACGTAGTTCTCTCGGCTTTCACTAGTTCTAGCTTGAGAGGCACTTCTACTGATCCCTGTATGTAGTAGTATGTGTTGTGTAGAATCCTGATGTCGAATACCAGAGCATTCTCTACTCCTTCTGGGAGATCGCCGAGGTACTCGCTCACTCTCTCGATCACGGCTTCTACTTTCTCGCTCGGTTTGCCTAGCTGTACGTGTAGGTTGTTCGCGTATCTTATGTCGTAGTTCATTCTAGCTGTTTCGTTCATCTCGGGCTGTCCATCTCTATCGAGGTCGAACCAGTAGTGTATCTCCGTCCCAATATACAGCCAGGGTCCTTCGTAAAGCGGCGACCTGTATATACCGCTCCTCCCCTCTGGATCAAATAGTTCGTAGGGATAGCTTACAACAAACTGCACGTACTCTTCGCCCATATATGCGTCCTCGGATACCGGGATCAGTATGTGGTTTATAGCCGGGTACTCTAGGCTGAGCACCAGCGTATCTCCACTGGCCTCAACAACTAGATCGCTGAGAGGTACAGGACCTTCGGGCGTTAGTGCAACGGCTTTCTCTAGATCCAAGTATGGTAGTAGGCTTTCTCTAGTGGCTCTGAATGTAAAGGCTTCTAGCGTGTACTCGCCTGTACCGTCTATGAAGAGGGTGTAGGTACCGGTAGATCCCGGTAGCACAGGTCCTGTGTACAGCTGCGTGTCTTCGACTGGCTGTAGAGGATATCCTAGTTCTTCGTCGCTGAGCATACTGCTTACCGAGTCGTACACTGTATAGCTATATACTCTCGGCACGTTCTCCTCGAATAGTGCTTTGACAGCAGTATATACATCGACGTGTCCAGAGCCTTGGACGTAGGGGTCGTATCCTAGATCTCTTGCAGCACTCTTTAGTAGTGTTTTAACGAAGCCTGGCGAGGGGCTTTCGTTGTACTTAGACCTATAGGCTTCTATTAGTAGTGCTACGCTGCCCGAAGTCATTGGTGTTGCTTCGCTCGTTCCACTGAATAGGTCGTAAGCCCAGCTTCCATCTCCGTAGCCGAAGTGCCAGGGTGCTGGAGCCCAGGCGAAGCTACCAATATTGACTACGTCTGGCTTCGATGTACCTAGGTTTGTAGGCCCTCTATCGCTCCAGCTAACTACTTCTCCTCCAGGCCCTGGTAGGTATCCATAGAGTGATCTGTACTCGAAGAGAGTGCTTGCACCAATACTTATGACTAGATCGGCTGCTCCAGGCATTGTCGCGGTCCCGTATCCTGGCCCACCGTTGCCCATTGCATGCACGATCACCGTCCCAGAAGTAGCCGTTATGTAGTTCTCTAGGAGGCTCATTGGATCCGCTCCAGAAGCAAATCCCGATATGGCTATGTAGCTACTGCCCCAGCTATTGCTTATAACGTCCGCTTTGTGGTTGCCTGTGTAGCTCCAGTTCCAGGGTGTGCCTACCGGGTCAAATCCTGCGAAGAAGAACTCAGCGGTTATAGCGTTGATCAGGTAGCCGGGTGCTGAGCCTAGCTGCGCCTCCGGGGCTATGCCCTTAAGCTTATATGTTCCGTAGCCTAGGTCGTAGGATATCCTACCTCTACTCGCGATTACTCCAGCACAGCTTGTTCCATGGCCATACCAGTCGTAGGCTATGCTTACGTAGTTGCCGTAGGGGTCTAGGCCTGGCAGGATCTCGGCGTAGGTCTCCCACGCTATATCCCATCCGCCGTATTCCGAAGCTGTGAATACGCCGAGCCAGTCGTAGACGTATCCGGCTAGTGTTCCAATGCTTATGTCATTGACTCCGTCGCCGGTGAAGTCTCTAGCCAGAACCTCTGAACCATAGTATGCTGCCGGTTCATCCGCAAAGCTGTAATCTAGCCATGCAGGATCGGGTGCTACATTCGTTAATCCTAGAGCATTCAGCGCATCGATTAGGTAATAGTATATAGTTGATATGTCAGCGTATACCGTGTCGTAGTAACCGTCATCATTTGAGTCAGCTAGTATTACGGGGACCGTGTACTGGATCAGGGACTCGCCGTAGAGAGGCCATACCATCTGTACGGCTATGCCGAACTTGAATACGTTGCCTTTGCT
>QMWW01000060.1 GCA_003661825.1 Thermoprotei archaeon | reverse complement strand
GACCCAGCGGTGGCGGTAAGTCTACGCTGATCAAGGTGTTGATCGGGGCTCTCGAGTACCTAGGAGGGCTTAGGGTTAAGGGCTACGTAAGGGTTCTAGGCGTAGACGTGCTTAGAGAGGGGATAAAGGGGGTTATCGGTAGAGTAGGAGTTGTCCTCCAGAACCCTGTTAACCAGGTTTTCTCGCTTACGGTGGAAGAAGAAGTAGCTTTTCCTCTAGAGAACCTGCTGTTCGAAGAAGACGTTATACGGAGTAGGCTCGAGGAAGCGCTAGAGCTTATGGGTATTAGTGGTCTTAGAGAAGCAAATGTCCAGGATCTGTCTATGGGCCAGCTTCAGAGAGTTGTTCTAGCCTCTACCATAGCCTTAAAGCCTAGGATTCTCCTCCTCGACGAGCCTTGCTCGTACATAGATCCCGCGACTAAGGAGAGGTTCTACGAGTTCCTGGGTAGCTACTGGAGGAAGAGCAAAGCAACGGTTATAGTGGTTGAGCACGACCTAGAATACGTGCTTAGGTACGCGTCCAAGCTCCTCCTACTAAATAGGAGGATCGTAGCCTACGGCGACCCCATAGAAGTTTTCAGCAGAGTAGATACGGAGAGCTATGGTGTGAGAGAGCCTCTATACATAAAGATATGTAGGGGGCTGCTTAGGAGAACTAAGGCTAGATCAATAGATGAAGCGGCAGAATGCATTAAATCGGTTATATGCTCAGAGGAGGAGAGTGATGAAGAGCAGACCTATAGTTAGAGAAACCAGCGCTATATCCGCTAGCCCTACCTCCTCGACGTAGAGGTAGCTTCTCACAGGCTTGTACCCAAATCCTTTGAGTTCAAGTGATAAGGAGAGCTCATCGGCTCTGTTCAACGCAGAGATAACCATTGGTATAAAGAGTGCTAGGTAGCTCTTTATCCTACTAACCAGTCCTTTAGGTGTTTTGAGCCCCCTGATCCTCTGAACCATGTATATCTCCTGCATATCCGATATGAGGACTAGTATGAGCCTTAGAGCCATGACTACTCCGTAAACGTACACGTAGGGTACTCTGGCTCTATTGAGCACTCTTGCTATGGATTGAGGCCTCGTTGTCAGTAGGAGTATGGAGAACGAGAGAACCATGACCACTATCCTAGCTAGGGCCACGGCTATTGAAGCTGTTGCGCTAGCTAGTACTTCGGTGCTAAAGCCCAGAGCTACTAGTGAGTACAGGTATACGAACAGCACCATGGGAGCAAACACTACTAGCACGGATAGTGTGAGAGAAGCTACTCTACCCAGACCTAGAGAGTAGACGGCTAGAGTAGCTAGTACGGCTAGAGCTAGTAGCACATCGGAGCAATCCATAGCAATGGCTATTCCTAGGGATACTGCTACCAGCGCGATCTTAGCTACTGGGTGTACTCTATGTATAGCTCTATCTCTATACTCGTACCTGGATAGGCTTACGAGGTTCCTGAGGATCAGCTCGGTTACCTGCATATCCTATCCCTTAGCTTCTTCCTGCTTAGCAACAGATTTGCAACGGGATCCACTCCGTAGAAGTCTATATATGCTCCGAGCTTCTCGCTTATCCTAACACCTACTGGTGGCTGTAACCCGCTGTCGTAGAATACGCTGGGGTTCTCTAGAGCTTCTCCCACCGATCCCTCGAATGCTACTGCTCCATCTCTAAGCACTACTAGCCTGAAATCTCTGAGAAGCGGTAGTATCTCTACGTCGTGCGTAGCTAGTACTAGGGCTACACCGTAGTCTCTGGAGAGGGATTTAATGGTTTCTATGAGTCTGTCTTTGAGTACGTTGTCTAGGCCGGCTGTAGGCTCGTCGAGGAGGAGGAGCTTGGGCTTATGAACTATAGCGGATGCAAGCACTACTCTCCTGATCTCTCCTTCGCTTAGAGTATATGGGGATCTGTTGAGGATATGGACTATGTCTAGCCTAGTAGCTACGTCTAGTATGCTAGCCTCAGCTTCGGCTGGGTCTAAGCCGAAGTTCTTGGCCGTAAAGGCGATCTCATCTATAACCCTGGGGTTGAACACCAGTAGCCACGGGTTCTGGGGTACGTAGCCTATGAACCTAGCGGTAAGTGATTCGTCTACTTCTCTGGTATCGTAGCCGCACAGGTATACGCGGCCTTTGCTGGGTTTGAGCATACCGGCTAGTAGCTTTAAGAGAGTGGTCTTACCGGCTCCATTAGTCCCCATAACTACTACTCTATCTCCCTCGTAGACTTCGAGGCTAACCCCCTTTACCGCATAGCCTCTCCCATAACTGTACCAGGTATCTACAGCTCTCGCTACGCACTCTACTCTACAACTACTCCCGACGACCCCGGCTGCCAAGTATGCATCCACTCTGGCTTGGTCTTTGAGAGGGCTGCTAAGGCATCTTCTACTCTGTCAGCATACACTAGTGCGAACACGGCCTCCCCGATCATATTCATGGACGCTCCGATGACCCCTTCTACACTCCTAAGAGAAGCTAGCACCCGCTCTATGCGTGGCGTGATAAGCCCTGTTTTCTTAGCGAAAGAGCGGCACTGCTCCATGAAGTTCTCTGGCGAAGGGTTTTCTTCTATGGATTTTAGAACGGCTAAGCCCTCTTTCCTAACCCTCTCTAGCTGTATGCGGCTGGTTAGTATGGAGTTCTTCGGTATAGGGGCATAGAACGCGGTGATCGCTCTGAGCGATTGGTCGAGCGGTATGCATTTAACCAATGCGAGCCCTGGACCCCCTGGTTTAGCAACTAGCGTTATGCCTCTACAGGGCTGCATAATGCCAACAACTGTTCCAAGCCCTGTTTTACAGACTATGTCTGCCTCGTGGGCTATCTCAGCAACTGTATCCGGGGTACTGGCTAGTCCTAGTGCTCTAGAGAGAGCGTAGGCTATTGCTAGAGCTGAAGCACCGCTTGTCCCGTAGCCTCCACCTATGGGCACCGCTATCTCCTGCTCGATATGCACTCTTCCACCAGGTACTCCGGCCTCAGCGAACAGCTTCTCCACGATGTATCTTGCTATACAGCTATCTAGCTCTTCGCCGTTGATAACGTTGCGTACCACTATCTCTTGCTTCTCACCCAGCTCTACCGCGATATCCGCTTTCACGGCTCCATCTATGCCTAGCCCGCCGCCTATAGCGCCTGTTTCTCTCAGAGTCCCCGCTATGTGTGGTGCGAAGAAGCCGGAGAGCCCAGCCGCTGCTCTCGCTCTAGCTCTCTTCTTCATATCTCTTCACCCACTTCTCTACAGCCCTAGCCACAGGAGGCGCTAGGTACACCATGAACGGTATCTCCGTATAATACGTCCAGAGGAACCATATTAGAGCAGCTATGATCGGGGCTTTGGCCTGGAAAGCCTCCGGTACTCCGGGTAGGCCGAGCCTTATTGCCTGCGTTAAAGCCCAGAGACCGAGCCCTATGTAGGCCGAGCCAATCATTAACCCCGCGGTATACGCTAGGGCCTCGTTGGAGTATACGTATCCCCTGCCGGTGAGGAGAGATGTGGCCAGCGATACCGCTATAATAGCGGCTGTAACAACCACTACTCCTATGAAGACCCCGGCTATAACAGTGTCTATGAAGCCGGTAGCGTACAGGTAGTATATGCCTATAGCTGGGAGAAACTGAAGCACTACAGCTAGTACTCCGCTATACCTAGAATCTCTCGGTATCCTCCTAGCTAGGCATCCTAGCACGTAGAAGCCTATGAAGTTCGCCGGAACCCCTATAGATAGGCTTATCAGCGCGTTACCGTGTATGACCATGTCGCTTATGAAGATACCGATGGCTGCTCCCAGGGCTCCTACGAGTGGGCCATATACTTCGGCGAAAACTGCTGGAATGAAAACCGATGGCCAGAACCTAACTCCTCCTACTACGAAGGCGAAGAGGCCTAGGTGGGTAGCAACCCCCACGACAGCGTAGAGTACCGCGTTGAGCACTGCTAGTATGAAGTCTCTAACGCTCAACTCTACCCCAACCACCACTAGCTTAGAGCTCCTCCATAGAATTATGCGTGAACCATAATATAGGCTATTGCCTCCCCACAGTGGTTGGTTACGGGTAAGCGTTTTATAGGCTAGACTACGCTATACTGTGAACTATCCTCAGCTGACAGGTACTGCCGAGGGAGAATAGTTGTATAAACCATTACTACTCTGTATAGCTAGCTATGCCGCACCTCTAGCGCTGATAGCTCTAGCTATACTTCTGTCTCCGTGGTTTAGCCTATGGGATAACGCGCTAAGCGATCTAGGCCATGCAGTTAGGAGCGTTGTTGCACCAGTATTCAACTTCGGGCTAGTGCTGGGCGGGTTCCTGATCGTGGCTTGTGCTCTACTGTATATGCTCGGCTTCAGCAGGGTTAAAGCCTTGATCCAGATATGCCTGGGATTTACGCTAGCGCTAATAGGGGTGTACGATGAAGTCTATGGAGTACTCCACCTCGCTGTATCGATCGTGTTCTTCGTAGGCCTCATAGCGTACCTACTGCTACTAGGATTCATGGACAAGAAGGTTCTACCAGTACTAGTTGCTCTCGCTCACTTCGCGATCTGGTTCGCGCACCTAAGCTACGACGTACCGCCTGGAGCGGCTCTACCAGAGCTAGCTGCTGTGCTCTCGTTTATCCCATTCTACACAATGGACTACGCTGTACTGAGTAGGCGGGAGACAAGGTATTTATAAGGAGGCGGAGCAATAACTAACATAACCGCGTACATATGGTGCGGATAGAGTTGAGTGAAGCTCCTAGTAGGGAGAGCTTAGAAGCAGGGCTTAGAGGCCTTAAAGACCTGAGAAGCGCTAGCTTACTGATGATCATAGCATTTATCCTGTTAACGCTCGCGCTCGGGATACTAGTATTCACAGTTTTAGCCAGTTTCTCGGCTTTCTTCCCATCCACGGTGTCTCCAGGCATGGGCATGGAGCCAGACACGCATATGCCGAGGCCCGAGGAGATATTTGAAACACTACCTCCGCTTATTTTATCCATGCTAGCTTTATCCGTAGTATTGGTAATTACGTCGCTCGTAGTGGTAGCTATAGCTGTGTTTGGAAAGCTCTTACCCGGAGCTAGCAAGCTATCTATGTACAGACCCGGGTTCTCGACTTCGGCTACGCTCATAAAGGTAGGGTTCCTCGGAGGACTAATACTCTTCATCATCGGGCTTGCAACGCTGTTTATAGGTATTGGAGTATTCCTCGCTATCGTAGCGATCATCCTGTTCCTAATAGGGACTATAGGCCTCGCTATCCTATCTCTAAAGCTCGGCTCAGAGTTCAACGAATTAACCTTTACCATAGCCGGAGTGCTCTTCATAGTATCGCTGATACTCTACATCCTACCACGTACAAGCGTTGTAGCCTCGATACTAACGGTTGTTGCCTGGATACTACTGTACGTAGGGTTAGGGCCAGCTATAGAAGAGCTCGGTAAGAAGCTGCAACAAGCATTAGGGCAGGGCGCTCAGCTGATCTAGCCTGAGAGGCTGATCGGCCTATATGGATAGAGAAAGCGAGTACTGTACAGTGCTCGATGGACTCATCAAGGTAGAGGAGTGCTTAGCTCCACTCGGAGTATTCGTAGCCTACACCATCTCCTGGTTTACCGGGGGATCAAGGCCGTCTAAATACCCCTTTGAAGAAGAGATAGGAAGGCTTCTCAAGTACGTTAAGTCAAAATATACTCTCGAGACTCTGAGAGAAGACCCTATTGTAAGAGCTTATAGAAGCTTTTACTGGAGAATCGGTATAGACCCTACTAAGACCAGGCCTTCCAGCGAAGCACTAGTACGTAGAGCGCTTAGAGGCAGGTTTCCAAGGATAAACCCCGTAGTAGATGCTGGCAACATAGCTTCAGCCTACACACTTGTACCCATAGGAATGTACGATCTAGACCGCGTATCGCAGCCTCTAGAGCTCAGAACGAGTAGAGGAGGCGAGGTATTCAACCCTATAGGTGGAGGAGTTGAAGAACTAGAGCATGGTGTACCCATACTAGTGGATAGTAGAAGTCTCGTGCTACACGTATACCCACATAGAGATAGCCGTGAATCCATGATAAGGGATTCGACGACTCATGTACTCGTAGTAGGCGCTGGCGTACCGGATGTTGAAGAAGAAGTGGTTAGGAGAGCTGTCTATAAGGTTATAAAGCTATTGGGGAGAATAGGTTGGGCTTCGTGTAGCGAGGTGGTAGTGACTCATCCTCGATCATAGATGCGGTGCTAGGCTTTCCCCAGGAGCTTCTTGCATATCTCAACAGCTTTAACAGCGTTTTCGCCGTAGGCGTCTGCACCCAGTTCTTTCGCTATCTCCTCTGTTAGAGGAGCTCCTCCAACTATGACTTTAACCCTGTCTCTCAGCCCGGCTTTCTTGAGCGCTTCTACCACATCTCTTATATGGGTCATAGTCGATGTTAGTAGAGTCGATATACCGACTATGTCTGCGTTATGCTTCTTAACAGATTCTACAAACTTCTCGGGAGGAACGTCTACTCCTAGATCCACTACTTCGAAGCCGCTGATCCTAAGCATAGTTGCAACTAGGTTTTTGCCTATATCGTGTATATCGCCGTAGACTGTGCCTATAACTACTGTGCCGAGCGGCTTTACCTGCTTTCTCATCTCCTCCAGCTTAGGCTTTAGTATGCTCAGCGCTTTATTGAATATCTCTGCCGATACTATGAGGTCTGCTATGAAGTACTCTCCGCTCTCGTACTTCTCACCTACTATTCTCATACCCTCTGCTAGCCCTTTCTCTATTAGGTCTACGACGTCCACTCCTCTCTCCAGCGCTTCTCTAACGTGCTCCAGTGTCTGGTCTAGATCTAGCTCTGCTACGCTCTCCCTAATCTTAGCCAGTAGATCCGTCACACCCGCTCACCCTATAGGGTACTTACCGAACTCGTGAGCAGCCTTAAAAGCTGTTAAGATGTTCTCGGGCGGCGTATTCGGCTGGATATTGTGTACTGCAGCAAACACGTAGCCTCCTCTAGGCGCTAGAGCTCTCAACAGCTTCTTCACGTGTTCCGAGACCTCCTCGGGTCTTGCTAGAGATAGTATGTGCTGCGTATCTAGTCCTCCCCAGAAAGCAACATGGTCTCCATAGGCTTCTTTGAGCTTCACGGG
>QMWW01000059.1 GCA_003661825.1 Thermoprotei archaeon | reverse complement strand
TTAGCATTCTCATTCACATCTAAACTATTCCATTTATAGTATTCTTCTAATGGATCGCTCCGAAACTCTGCACTCTCTGCTAATTTTTCCATGATAGAACCCCGAGCAGACATCTGATAAAAGGTTATGCATAGTTTTTAAAACGCATTCAAAAGTTTTGATATGCTACTACCATATGGTAGGGATTTTTATTATAAAGCGGAAGTGTGTATAGTACATCATTATCTTATGTACAATTTGTAAACTTTTGACAGACCCATGTACATACGTGTTACATAGTGTAATATATAGTGAATAATGCTGTAGCACCGAAGACCGTATCAATGTTTATAATCTATAATAAGCCGTAATAAGCTTCTGCAGCAACTATTATTCTTGACAATACTATCCAAGTTGCCAATGTCCTGTCATATATAGAAAACTCTGCCTTACTAATCTTTATCAATTTCTCGCTAAAATCACCGTGAGGGAATCCTCCTATACCTATAAGGTAGTTATTTTTAATAGCATATTCTACTACTTCAATGGGTTTCTTTCTTTCACCCGTTTCTCGAAGTAGTATAAGTCCATGGGTATTCACGTTTTCAATTAGGTCTTCTATTCTCATCGTTTTAACATACATGAGAGGCTTCGCAGTATCTGGGGGAACTTTCCCTATTGTTAATAGCTGCTCCATTAGTCCCACGAACCTATTATAGTTTCGCGGTATCCTTGTACTTGGATCAATAAATATTACGTCACCAGGATAGGTATGAACATATATTCTGAGGAAGCCCTCTTTGTTGAGCGGGCTTTCTAGAGCTTCTAAGAGCGATACGTGAACTATATCGGGTCTTCCTCTCTTTTCAGCTTCTCTGAGCTTCTTCATGGCGTGATAATGTAGTGATTTGTCTAGAAGGATCTCTGAAGGTTTCTTCCCTCGTTTTTTAGCGCTCCTAATCACGGAGGAATGGCCAGCTATTTCAAATGGTACAAGCTCTAGCGATGATTCAAGTAGGACTATGTGTACTATTCTCTTTGTCACAGCTATCTCCTTGTAAATTTTTCAATGGTGTGGCATAAGTATATTACCTAGATATATCCCCTTTCTATTACTGTTATGCTCATCCTCTGGAGGCTTAATAATATGAGTACACGTAAATGGAGCCCCGTAAAGGACCTAGCACTCCAGCGTATGAAGTATCTGTTCAAGCTGGCGCTAGAAGAGGCTCGTAGGAGAAGATACAACTTAGCTAGTAGGTATGTAGAACTCGTAGTAAAATATGGGCATAAAGCAAGGGTTAAGCCACCAAGGTATATTAGGAGAGGATACTGTAGAAAGTGTAAAGTACCATTAATACCTGGATTAACAGCTAGGGTACGTATACAAAGCGAGGGTAAAGGATCAAGGGTAGTTATGACATGTCTAAGATGCGGCTGGATAAGGAGGTTCATGATAAAAACGTCAAAGAGGAAATAAAGAAGAGAATTGCTGGTAAAGTAGATGTACAGCTAGGCAAGAAGGGATTAACAAGAGAATTCTTAGATGAAATTAGGAAAAGACTTGAAAAACATGGTGTGGTTAAGATTAAGATCTTAAGATCGTTTAGGAAAACCTTGCCTACTGATCGGAGGGAATTAGCCAAAATGATTGCAAAGGAAGTAGGAGCAAAGCTTTTAGAAATCCGGGGATATACCTTCATACTCGTTAAGAGTAAGATTAAAGAACATAGATAAGAATTTAAATGATGAACATAAAGTGATGGTGAATACGCGTGGTAACAGCACTAGAAGTACCAGCAGATAAATTAATAGAGAAATTAGCTAAATACCTGAAGGAAAACGTACCTAGGGTAAAACCTCCAAGTTGGGCATACTTCGTTAAAACTGGTGCACATAAAGAGAGACTGCCGGAAAACCCGGATTGGTGGTATTATAGAGCTGCTAGTATACTTCGCAAACTATACAAATCTAGCGAACCAGTTGGTATTGAAACATTTAGGACAATATATGGTGGTAGGAAGAACTATGGCTCAGCACCAGAGCATTTCGTCAAGGGAGGGGGTAGTATTATTAGGAAGATCTTACAGCAGCTCGAGCGTGAAAGACTTGTTAAGACTATTAGAGGTCAAGGCAGGGTTTTAACGCCGCAAGGTAGAGCGTTGTTAGATCGTTTAGCGTTTGAAGTTCTGCTAGAGCTTGCTAAGGAGAAGCCTGAAATGGCTAAGTACTTGCCTCCTAGCTATAGAGGAAAACTTGATAAAGCGCTTTAAGGTGAATGCGTGTGGCTCCAGGAGAAGAATATGGATACGATGCAGAACTTGAAGAGATTAAGAGAAGGAAGATGCTGGAGCTACAGAGAAAGATCGAGGAAGAAAAAAGGAGAAGAGAACAAATAGATGCCATTCTCAGACAAATACTTACACCAGAAGCTAGAGCTAGATTAGCTAATCTTAGGCTGGTAAAACCCGAATTAGTCGAAATAGTTGAGCAACAATTAATAACTCTAGCTAGATCTGGTCGTGTTAGAATACCCATAACTGATGAGTTCTTAAAGAGGCTCCTCGCACAGATTTATGAGCAGACGCATAGAGAGCCTCGTATTAGATTCCTAAGAAAATAGCCTAAGGTGAATAATTAATTATGGCGCGGTACCTACATGTTGCTCGAAAGCTACGGTTAGCTTCTGCACTAAAATCTAATAAACCTATACCAATATGGGTGACTATAAAGACTAGATTAAAGGTTAGAAGAGGATTTAGGTTAAGACATTGGAGAAGGACAAAGCTAAAGGTATAAGCTAGCTAAGGGGTGTTGGGTTTGAGTGAGACCAGCATTGTCAGAGCAATACATACGATACCGCTTAAACGTGTTTACTATGGTAGAAGAACAAATAGAGCTGATAGAGCTATCCGTATTATTAGGAAGTTTGTGTTAAGACATTTCAAAGAAGCTGAAAGAGTAGTGGTGGATCCAGGCGTAAACGAGTATATATGGAGCCGTGGTAGGGAGAAACCGCCTCGATACATAGTAGTGGAGATCAGATTTGATAAAGAGTTGAAAACTGCAAAGGTTTTACTAGTAAGGAGAGCTAGAAAGATTAAGAAGTAGTCTAAACATAGATACCGTTTCATCTTGCTCTAACTACTGCAGGGCGTATCCTTATGGAACTAGATAGGATAAGAGTTTATGGAACCCCGCACATAGGTGTATACATATTTGCTAACAACCATGTAGCAATAATACCTCCAGGGCTCGATAAGAGTATTAAAGAAGTTATAGCTGAGGTTTTAGATGTCGAGATCATAGAAACCAAGATAGGCGGGTCAGTACTAAATGGTGTTTTATTAGCTGGTAATGATCGTGGAATTATAGTGCCTAGAAACATACGTGAAGAAGAGCTAGTCTGTCTTCGTGAAGGACTTAGAAGGCATGATATTGATATATACATTTCAAGATCCCGTAGCACGGCTTTAGGTAACTTGCTCTTAGTGAATAATAAAGCAGGTGTAGTAAGCTCTATTCTTGAGCCTGAAGAAGTCCGCAGGATCTCGGAGACCTTAGGGATCGAGATTTTAGTAAAGGATCCTATGAGGTTAAACATTCCTGGTAGTATAGCTGTAGTTACAGATAAAGGTGGCGCGATCCATCCGGATATAGAGGATAAAGAACTCGAAGAGCTGTGCAAGATTTTAATGATTTACATCGAGAGAGCAACTGTTAACTCAGGGATACCCTTTATTAAGAGTGGTTTAGTAGCTAATAATAAGGGTATACTAGTAGGAGAGACAACTACTGGGCCTGAAATACTTCGTATACGTAGAGGTTTTGGTGGAGTGGTGAGCGGAAGTGAATGAGGTAAAAACCTATAGGATCAAGGGATATATGCTTATAAGCCACGATAGACTGCCTTCATGGCAGAAGTTTGTCAAAGAAGTTAGAGCTTTGAATAAACATCAAGCACTAGAATACGTATATTCTGTTCTGGGCAGCAATCATAAAGTGAGACGAAAACATATTAGGGTTATAAGCATAGAAGAGATCAATACGAGCGAAGCAAGAGATCGCAAAGTGGCAGAGCTAGCTAGGATAGAGAGGTTTGTTAAAATTGAGTAAAGAGAATAAAGAAGAGAGAAGAACTATTACGGTAGGGGAGCTAGTGAGCAGGGCTAACCAGTTAAGGGACTATATATCGGCCGTAGGCTCTCAAATAGAGAATATATCGGCACAACTAGTTGAGCTTCAAACAGCATTAGATACGTTAAATAGCATACCTAAGAATGGTTTCCCAGGGCTAATAGCTTTAGATAGGCTGAAAACAGCGTTCATACAAGTTAAAACATCGAATAGCTGGTTTAACGAAGTCTTGGTAAATATTGGTAGAAGCTACTATATAAAAACTAGTGTGAATGAAGCGATCGAGATAATTAGCAAAAGGGTGAATACTCTTAGAAAAACTATTAACGAGTTGAGAAGGCGGTATCAAGTAGCTCTTAATGAATATAATGCTATACAGCAGATCCTAGCTAACGTCTATGCTAGAATAGAGCAGCAGAGATCTAAGGAAACAAGGGGTTCATAATGCTACTAGTGGTGTTACAAATTTGTTTAAACGTATCCGTACTGTCTTTTCTAAATTCATAGACAAGGCCTCAGCAATCTTACTCTCCAGAGACAGACTCGTAGAGCTTATAGAAGATTTTAAACTAGAATTAATATCCAATGATGTAGCGTATGATGTAGCCGAGGAAATATGTAACAGGATCAGAGAAGCTGTGGATGAGAAGATAGTTAAAGACAGAGAATCCCTTATACACTTATTGAGGAATATTATTAGATATTACTTTGAAGCAGTTGAGCGGTTTGATCTCTTAAAAGAAGCTAGAGAAAACAAATTGTATAAAATCGTATTCCTAGGAGTTAACGGTGTGGGTAAGACTACTACTATTGCTAAGCTAGCTCTTATCTTTAAAGAGAATGGGTTCAAGCCCTTAATGGTAGCAGCTGATACTTTTAGAGCAGGTGCCCAAGAGCAATTGAGGATCCATGGAGAAAAAATAGGGGTTCCCGTGTTTTCGGGAAAATACGGCGCTGATCCTGCTGCAGTAGTCTATGACTCCATAAGCTACGCCTCTAATAGAGGTTTTAATGTATTATTGGTCGATACAGCTGGGAGGATGCACGTTGACGTAGATCTCGTGGAAGAACTCAAAAAAATTGTGAGGGTGGCTAAGCCCCATAGGAACCTGCTAGTAGTGGATGCTTTGACGGGGAATGATGCTGTAGAACAGGCTCGATTCTTTGATGGAGCTGTAGGCGTTGATGGCGTAATAGTTACTAAAGTTGATGCATACGAGCAAGGCGGCGTTCCTCTAAGCGTTGTCTATGCTATTAGAAAGCCAATAATAATGATAGGGACAGGTCAAGGGTACAAGGATATAAAGTACTTTAGTATTGATGACTTTCTAGATAAAATTATTAGCCTAAAATAGAACCTATGTGATACAAGGCTTAGCGGGTTGATACGTTATGGGTTTTAGGGAGCTTATTGACTCATGGAGGAAAATAATAAGGTTGGCTACAAAACCCGATCGAGAGGACTATATGACTAGTTTAAAAATGAGCCTACTCGGCTTAACGCTTGTTGGTATAATAGCATTTATAGTAAGGTTTATCCTAATAGTTTATGTCTTCCCGCAACAACCCTAGAGGGAGTTATATGAGCACTTCAACGAAATACTATGCCATAAGGACTACTATGGGCAGAGAGCTCGACGTAGTGTTGATCATGGAAAATAGAGTACAAGGCCTCATTAAACGGGGAAAGAACATAGGTGTAGAAGCCTTAGTGATTCCTCCTGGAATGCGTGGATATGTATTCATAGAGGCCGACAACCTCTCAAGTATATATCGATTAATGAGCAATATTAAATATGTCAAAACAGTCCAACCAATGATAGTTTCTAGCGAAGAGCTAGAGAGACTTGTTAAACCTAAACCTATAACAGAGCTCGTATCTATTGGTGATATCGTGGAAATAGTGCGTGGGCCTTTCCGCGGCATGAAAGCGCAGGTGATGAGTATTAA
Source organism: Thermoprotei archaeon (assembly GCA_003661825.1). Classification (GTDB taxonomy): domain Archaea; phylum Thermoproteota; class Thermoprotei_A; order Sulfolobales; family Desulfurococcaceae; genus QMWW01. The sequence goes on along the minus strand of QMWW01000059.1, from coordinate 1,152 downwards.
TAAGAGTAAGAATACTGTAACAGTAAGTATACTTGAGGCAGCCTTCGCAGTCCCTATAGAGATTCCAAGTGAATACGTTAAACCCGCGAGAGAAGGTGGTTAGGGTGAGTAAAAAGAAGACAATAAGGGTTATGGTTGAAGGAGGTAAAGCTAATCCAAGCCCCCCCTTAGGCCCTACTCTGGCTCCTCTCAGAGTCAATGTTATGGAAGTAGTTAAAGCGATTAACGAAGTAACAAAAGAGTTTGAAGGACTGACTGTTCCAGTAGAGATAACAGTTGATACATCTACTAGAAAATTCGAGGTAAAGGTAGGTATACCTACTACGACTGCACTTTTATTGAAAGAAGTAGGCGCAAAAGAGCCTTCTGGCGATCCAGCGCACAAAAAGATAGGGGATTTATCATTTGAGAAAATAGTTAAGATAGCTTTAATCAAGAAAGATCAGTTAACAGCTAAGACGCTTAAAGCTGCTGTAAAGACCATATTAGGTTCTGCTAGAAGCATAGGGATAACTGTTGAAGGTAAGGATCCCAAAGAGATACAGCGCGAGATGGAAGAAGGGAAATACGACTCGCTTATTTCTAGGTATGAAGAAGAGTGGGAGAGTGACTAAGGTATGCCCATGCCTACAAAAGAGCAGTTGCAGAAGTCTATAGAGAAGGCGTTAAGACTTAGTCCTAGAAGAAACTTCAAACAGTCTGTAGAACTCGTAGTAGTATTGAAAGATGTTGATCCAAGAACGCCGGAGGGAAGAATAAGGGAAACAATATTCTTACCGAGAGGTAGAGGTAAAGAACTAAGCATATGCATAGTAGCTGATGGAGAAATGGCTGTTAAAGCCCGTGAGCTGGGCGCAAAAATAACTGTTACAAGCGATGATTTAAGAAGTATGGGTAGAAAGGATGCAAGAAAAATAGCCGAACAATGCGATTGGGTGCTTGTAAGGACAGATTTAATGCCATTAGCTGGCAGAGTGCTGGGCCCTGCTCTAGGTCCTCGTGGTAAAATACCAGTACCAGTTCCTCCAAGTGCAAACATAGAGGCTTTTATTAAAAGATATAGTTCGGCCATCCTGATTAGAAGTAAGGACCAGCCTCAGGTTATGGCACCTATTGGAACCGAAGATATGCCTTTAGATGGCTTGGTAGAGA
>QMWW01000058.1 GCA_003661825.1 Thermoprotei archaeon | reverse complement strand
GATCTCAGATACGCTAACAGGAATCTACCGGTAGAATTAAGCAGTAGCAGCGATCCCTACCCTCCACTAGAATCCTGGACCATGCTTACCCGAGAAACACTAAAAACGCTAAAAGAGCATGGGATGAGAGTGATCATAGTAACAAAGTCGAATATAGTAGCTAGAGATCTAGACATACTAAGAGAGATTCCATCTATAGTCATGGTCACTGTTACAACGCTTAACGAAGAACTCTCCAAAAAGCTTGAACCTGGAGCCCCGGCTCCTCAGAAAAGAATAGAAACTATATGTAAGCTAAGTGATAGCGGCATTCCAGTGGGCGCTAGAATAGATCCAATAATACCTAAACTCAATGATAACGAGGATGACATAGCCCGGCTAGTGAAAGAACTAGCTAGCTGCGGTGCCAAACATATCGTGACTTCCACTTATAAGGCAAAACCCGACAGCCTGAGAAGATTGTGTAAAGTATTTCCACTACATCGTGCATACTGGAGGAAGCTATACCTAGAATACGGAGAGAAAATCCATGGATACTTTTACCTACCCCGCCAGGTTAGAGAAGAGATATTAAGGAAAGTTATAGAGAAGGCTAGGATCCATGGAATAAGCATTAGTATCTGCCGCGAAGGACTAAGACTAAGCAACACTAATACACTAAGTTGTGATGGCCAACACCTTTTCATATACCATCCGATTCACCAGTTACAACATAATAACAAGAAAGACTCTAGAGGGGTGGTGAAATGGACAAAATCTTGGAATATAGCATGAAATGCCCAGTATGTGGTAATAGATTCACGGTTTCAGACTACCTTTATGAAGCCCCATATATAGGAAAGCTACTGCTATCCAGCGGTATATGTGGAAACTGTGGCTACAAGTGGAGCGATGTACGACTAGCAGAGAGTAGGGGTCCTCGTAGGATAACCTATACTGTTGAAAAACCAGACGATCTAAACGCTCTAGTCATTAGGTCTTCATCCGCTAAATTAATGATACCAGAGCTAGGAGTAGAGATCACACCGGGATATATTGCTCAGGGATATATTACAACCGTTGAAGGAATAATCATAGATGTGTACGAGAAAGCGGAGTTTATCTGTAAGAACAGCAATACTGCATCAAATAACTGCAGGAAGAAGCTAGAAGAGCTAAAGAAGGCACTAAACGCATCTATTAGGTTTACAGTAGTGATTGAAGATCCCATTGGAGTCTCAACAATAGTATCTAGCAGAGCTAAGGAAGAGCCACTCGAAAGATCTGAGAAAGATTACTGAGAGGAATCTACCACTAATCGAATAATCTTTGCGTTAGCAACGTCTACTAGGCCCCGATCAGTTAGTCTAATTTCTGGTATAACTGGTAGTGATATCAATGATAGAGTCATAAAGAACTGCTCAAATAGAGCTCCATACTTCTTCTTAATAGTCTCAACGAGATCTTTATACTGCTGATATACAATCTCGGGCTCCTCAGTACTCATTAGCCCAGCATATCTTAGCGGAACTTCCGCTAATACTTCACCTCGGTCTACAACAACTATCCCACCCTGTAGCTCTATAATCCTATTAACCGCTAGCACCATATCACTAGCTCTATAGCCAGCTACTACTAAGTTATGCGTATCATGAGCAATAGTTTGAGCAAGAGCTCCAGCTCTGAACCCTAAACCTTTTATAAAGCCTTTACCGATACTACCTATACCCCTATGCCTTTCTATAACGGATACATAAACAATATCTCTATCTATATCGGGTTGGATTCTGCCTTTGCAAACAGATAGCCTCTCTACACGTCTACGTGTTAACACGGATCCCGGCACTACTTCTATAACATTTACATATACTTCGGTCTGTCCTCCTTCGATTCTAGGTACTATATCGTATTCACCTAAGCTCCTACTAATATTTACGGTTTTGAGAGCTTTCTCCGGATATCTATACTTCGCGAAATCTCTCTTAAACTCGCCTTTAAAGTAAATTATCTCTCCATTAGCAATTACAGTATGAGGTGAAATGTAATTTATGTTCTTAGTAAACATTATATCGGCCAACCTACCGGGAGCGATAACGCCTATATGCTCTTCTAGGTGTAGCCAAGTAGCTGGATTCAGAGTTGCTAGCTGAATCGCTTTTATAGGGTCTACACCGTGCTCTACAGCGTAGTTTACTATCCGATCCATGTGGCCTTTTTCGTATAAGTCTAAGACGCTTAAGTCGTCTGACGCAAAACTACAATAGCGTGTACTTATTTTCTCGTCTATAAGGATCTTTACCAGTCTATCGAGATCCCTCCAAGCACTACCCTCTCTAATAAAGACGTGCATTCCCTTCCTCATCTTCTCTAAAGCTTCGCTTACATCCATGGTTTCGTGGTCACTGTATATGCCAGCACTAATGTACGCATCTAAACGCTCTCCTCGAAGCATAGGAGCATGCCCATTAATCCTCAGGTTATAACATCGCGCGATCTCTATTTTCTCTAGGACACTATACTCGCCTCTTATAACACCTAAAAAATCCATTACCTCTCCTAATCCTATGACGCCCTCTAACTCGGCTAGTTTCCTGATCTCGTCGGATCCAATCGTCTTGTTCGAAGACTCGAGTCCATATGCTGGATTCGTGGCCGGGACACAGCTTGGCGCATCTACTAGTACTTTAAGCGGGAGATCCCGAGTTTCCTCTATAAAGAGCTTAATACCCTCTACTCCAAGAACATTAGCTATCTCATGCGGATCGGCTACTACCGTCGTCGTGCCGTGTCTTAGCGCTAGTTTAGCAAAGTTTCTTGGTGTAAGAAGGCTTGATTCTATGTGTATATGTGGATCAATGAATCCGGGTATGAGATAACTGCTGTCTGCATCTAGTACAAGGGTGTTTTTACCAATGTATTTCTTGAGTTCTCTGGGTTTAGCTACCCGTACTATCCTCTTACCCTTTATAACTACCCCTACGTTCTCTAGTATTTCACCAGTAGTTACAGATACAAGGTCAGCATTAACTATTACTAGATCAGCAGGAAGAAGCCCGCTAGCTACTTTTAGAAGCTCTAGTCTCTCCTCTATACTGTACTCAAAGATCCTTGGAAGAACCAAGATCGCTACCTGCCTTTTTGACATTATCAGTTATAATTGCTCTATATAAACTTTTTCCGCCGCTGTTTAGAAGCGCTACGTTTAATACTTGTACTCTATTCAGTATTTATGTAGTTGTGCGATGCCATTCTATACTGGGGATATAGTTGGCAGATATATACATCCGTGGAGGATTCGTCGTAACAATGGATTCTAGACGAAGAGTAATCCGCAATGGAGCAGTAGCTATAGAGGATGGAGCTATTAGAGCTGTTGGCAAACGCGAGGAGTTAGATAAAAGCTATAGGTACTACTCAGATGTAGTCATAGATGCCAGACATGATATAATTATGCCCGGACTAATCAACACACATGTACACCTCGCGCAAGGACTGCTAAGAGCGTGCGCAGACTATCTAAGCCTTATACCGTGGTTACGCGATAGAATATGGCCTCTACAAGGCAACTATAAGCCTGATGAAGCACTTGCTTCAGCTCAACTCGTTGTAACCGAGATGATAAAGAGTGGCACAACTACTTTCCTCGAAACGGGTATGGTTGGCAGGTACGGACCGGACAAGATCATAGAGTTCGTACATGCTAGTGGAATGAGAGCTGCTATTGCAAGACATGTAATGGATCTAGCTGGATACGCCGAGTATGAGAACATGCTCCACGAAGGCTTAATAGAGACTGGCGAGGAAAGCATGAGGGATACTATAAGGCTTTACAACAAGTACCACGGAAAAGACAATAGAATATGGATATGGTTCGGCCCGAGAACTCCGGGAGCTGTTTCAATAGAGCTCTATAAGGAGATATCGGAGAGAGCAAAAGAGCTGAAAACAGGTATTACGATGCATTTAGCAGAAGTACGGGAAGATAGAGAGTACATAGCTAAAAGCTTTGGCAAGAAACCCATAGAGTTCGCTAATAGTGTAGGATTAACTGGTCCCAATGTAGTACTAGTACACGTCGTGTGGATTGATCCCGGTGAAATAGAGATCTTAGCAAAAACTAAAACCAACGTAAGCTATAATCCTTCCAGCAACTCTAAACTAGCCAGCGGAATAGCTCCAGTAGCCGAAATGGTTAAAACTGGTGTAAATGTAGCGTTAGGAACGGATGGAGCACCAAGCAATAACTCCTACGACTTAGTACGGGAGATGAAGCTAGCAGCGCTTATGCAAGTACTGAAAACAATGGATCCTGCAAGTATAAGAGCCGAAGACGTACTGGAGATGACAACCGTCAATGGAGCCAAGGCACTGATGATCGACCACTTAGTAGGAAGTATTGAGGTGGGAAAGAGGGCAGACATAATAGTCGTTAATGCCTGGAAACCTCATCTAAAACCTTACAATAACCCAGTATCCCACCTAGTATATAGTGCTATGGGTAGCGACGTAAAGCACAGTATCATAGACGGCAAGCTAGTAATGTACAACCGAAGAATACTAACGTTTGACGAAGACGAGATACTAGAGAAAGCAGAGAAAGCAGCGTATAATCTGTATAGCAGAATAGGGATATGCAAGGAACCAGATTCGACATGGTCATTTATATAAAATTCTTGCAAACAAAAACGCATAAGAATAATACTGTTAAATAACAAGTAACAATATTCCTTATAATTTATGATATTTCTATTCTAAATTAATCCTTTTTGTAATAACCCCAGATATCAGTATCACCAATTTATTTCTTGAAATATTAAAAAAATGGAGATTATATAACTGATTATTTTGAAACCACTAAGTTTAAAATGGTCTAAATATATATTATTATAACAGAATAAAATGTAGAATATAGGGGGTAAGGGAAGATGCCCGAGAAGCTGAAGTTCTTCGACCTAAAGGCAAAGAAGTACTTCGAGACAGATAAGTATGAGGTTGTCGAGAAAGAAACCAAACGTGGCAGGATAAGAATAGCCTTTGCTGTAAGTCCTTATACTGGCAAGAAGTTTGCTAGAATACTCGGTCCTGCTAAGAAGTAGGTAGTAGGGGATAAATGTACCAGCCAGAGAAGCCCTAACTAAAACTTTTTTAATAAGTTCACAAACGTTCTACGGCTTTATGTCCCTGTACATACTTCTTCGACTGGTTGCTTTTTAAGTACTTCTCTAAGCGATATAATCTTGCTTAGGGTTTCAACGAAATAGTCTATTTCCTCTAGAGTGTTGTAGATATAATAACTTGCTCGTACACTGCCTTTTAGACCAAGCCGATAATGCAGTGGATGAGCGCAATGCATGCCTGTTCTTACAGCTATACCAAATAAGTCTAGCGCTTTACCAACTGTATGATGGTTCAACCCCTTTATATTGAATGCTATAACCCCACCTCTGTATCGTGTGCTCCGTGTACCATATACTTGGATTTCTGTTCTAAGGCTCTCTATTCTCTTAAAAGTATACTCTACTAATTCTACCTCATGCTGCCTAACGTTCTCCATACCTATCTTCATTAAGTATTTAGCGGCTTCAGCTAATCCTATAGCACCAGCTATGTTTGGTGTACCTGCCTCGAATCTCCAGGGCAGGTCATGCCATACAACGCTATCTAGAGTAACGTCTTTTATGGTATCACCACCTACTTTAAACGGCATCATCTCTTCGAGTCTATCGCGCCTACCCCATAAAACGCCTATTCCTGTAGGTCCTAGCATTTTATGACCGCTGAATCCCAGAAAGTCTATACCTAGATCCCTAACGTTTGTTGGCATGTGCGGAACGCTTTGCGCACCATCAGCTACCACGATCGCGTCTACTTTGCGAGCAATACGAACTATTCTTTTAACATCGTTTATCGTGCCAAGAACATTGCTCATCACTGGAAATACTATTACCTTGGTTCTCTCAGTAACTTTTTCTTCAAGACCCGCATAGTCGATCAACCCCTCGCTATCTATATCAACGTATTTCACTTTAGCTCCTTTGAGCTCAGCTACTCTTCTCCAAGGCAACATTGTGCTATGGTGATCCATAACTGTTAGGATTATCTCATCTCCTTCTTCAACATTCTTTAGTCCCCAGCTATAAGCTACTATGTTCATAGCATCTGTTGTATTATAGCAGAAAACTACTTCATCCCACGAAAACGCGTTTATAAACTTAGCTATGATTTCATGTGCTTCCTCGTAGAGCTCGCTAGCTTCCTGGCTTAGAGCATGAAATCCCCTATGCACATTTGCATTATACTTGGTATAGAATTCTACGATGGCATCAATGACTTGTCTAGGCTTGTGGGTGGTAGCAGCGTTATCAAAGTATACGAGCTTCTTTCCGTGTACTTTTTTATCGAGTATTGGGAAGTCCTTCCTTATCTCCTCAACGTTCAGCAAGGGTATACACCTGGCACGGCTATATTTTTAGCTAGACTCTATAGTTAGGATAACTGAGCAGGATTTAACTGTATCGCCTTCTTTAGCTAGTACCTTACTGAGTACTCCATCTATAGGAGAGTAGATCTCTGTCTCCGTTTTCATAGACTCTAAAGCAACTACTTTATCGCCGCGTCTAACGCGGTCTCTGGGCTTAACCAGGATCTGCAAGATCTTGCCGGACATCGGGGCTCTAACCGGTTCATCGCTTAGCTCTAACTTGCCAGCTTCTTCTCCACGAACCATTGATGGAGATTCTTCCTTGAACTCTACGTACCGGGTACGTATAGATAGTTGTACTGGCGGTACGGATACCCTAATAACACCTAGATCCGCTCCTTCTACTCCTACTGCGTATTCTACGCCATTAATAACTACTTTTACAACTTTACACGTATCAAGCTGTATAGAGGACTTTGCCAGCGCCTTGCCTTGTTTCCTTGCTTCGAAGAACTCAATAGTAGTTTTAGGGAAAAGACAGTACGTAAGAACGTCTTCTTCCTTAATGTAGTATCCCCTAGACACTACTTCTTCTCTACACTTATCGTACATGAGCTCGAGGAAATCAGCTGGTCTCGTTTCAATAGGCTTCTCGTTTCCTAGAGCAATATCGGCGATCTCGCTTTTTATAGGAGCTGATGGCTTCCCGTAAAGCCCTCTCACATAGTCTCTAGTCTCTTTAGCTATCACCTTGTAACGCCCAAATAACGTATTGAAAACAGATTGAGCACCCACTATCCGGGACAAAGGCGTGACCAGGGGGAGGATAGCCCAAATCCTCGCGTACCCACGGCACTTCTTCTAG
>QMWW01000057.1 GCA_003661825.1 Thermoprotei archaeon | reverse complement strand
TTTTATAAGCGTTTAAAGCTTATACCCACAAACCTTTATGAGGGGATTTACGTCAACGGGTGGTGGGCCCGGGGGGATTTGAACCCCCGACCTACGGGTCACTCCCTCCAGATCTAAGTCATCCCGAAAGGTCCTCTGACCCATAGCGATCTGGAGCCACGGCCACAGCCCCTTCTGTGGAGGCTTATGTCCGCCGCTCTGCCTGGCTGAGCTACGGGCCCACCACTAGTCATCCTGTTTACTAAAGTTAGGTATGGCTACGATATAAGGTTTTTTGCGATCAAACAATGACAGCTAATCTATATATCCCTAAGCATGCATATCTGGTAAATGTCCCGATGAAGAGTGAACCCGGGTTTTTAACTACTGAAGCATCAGAACATTTACCGTGTAGAAAAGGCCCGCATGCGAGGGATAAGAAGCTAGGTTGTAATGCTATATCTTGTTCCGCCATAATTCACGCATTCTCCTACGTTTCAACAGGTATGTCTCTCGCTCTATATACCTGTATACCGTTCCATGCCTTCTTCCTTCTATTAGCAGTTCTACAGCGTTCTTAGCTATATTGGCCGATTCATAATCGCCTATTATCGCTACATAAGTGCCATACACAGATATGTAAGTTTCCGTCATCTCTTCTAGTACTCTACGCGCTCTACCGCCTTCGCCTATTATCCTGCCAAGAACGCGTTGAAGATGGTTAGGCTTATCTCCTACGTATTGCTTTAAGTCTATAACTACAAGCACTTGGTCCTCGTCTAACAGCCTAAACGCTCTTTCCGGGCTAAAGCCATAAGCTATAGCTCTAACTACATCACGCGCTTTCATGAGCTCTAAAGCAGTAGTTGTAGGCATCGCTGGCTCTATCACAATAGTCCCTGTTGTGGAATCCACGGTTATAATAGTCCGCGTTCTTCTCATAATTTCCTCTTTAACCTTACCGTTCTGCCCTATCAATACACCTATTCTATCAAGTGGGACTTTTTCATAGAGCTTAGTTACACCAGGTATTAATCTGCCTTTCTCTTCTCGAGACAAGGTAAAAGCCTCCCGATTATCTCCTCTCCCCCAGCAATACTCTTTAAACCAGCTTCCTCCCTAAAGAACCTATTTATATTGTTTACATCACGCACTAATAGATTAAAGGCATTAGGATGTTTAATGTCTACTGCCTGGCTAACATCAATTATGGCTATATCTATGCCTGGTTTAACCATGATATTGTACTCAGATAAATCTCCATGGACAAGATTAGCTTTACATACTATTTTCTCGAGCTCTTGAAGGACGAGATTATATATTTTCTCGAGGTCATCCATATCTAGTTCATGATAAGCCTCTATTAGCAGTGGATACCTTCTCCTCCCTTCGCCGAGGAACTCCATAACTAATACGTTGTTATAGAATGCTATAGGTTTTGGTACCTTGGCCCCAGCAGTATACATTCTTTTAAGATTGCGGAACTCCTTACGGGTCCATAAATAGATCAGTTTTCGGGTATCCGAAGGACGAAACCCTTCGAATCGTGGGTCTCCAGCAATGTACTTAAGAATACCTTTACGAAATACCGCAGTACTTGTCAAATAGATCTTAACAGCTAGTTGTTCACCACCATAACTGTATCCGAGGTAGACTCTCGACTCTTTACCAGCACTAATAACGCCATTTAACCTCTTTATAATTTTTTTCCTCATCAAACCCAGTATTGACATTATAGTTGAAGTATCAAATACTTCCTCGACTGTTTCAAAAAGATCTTTATCTCTCCTTCTCTTTAATTCACGGCGACCTTCATAGAAGTCGAAGTCCTCATTACTCATAAGAACTCACTCAATGCTTCAAGAAACTCTTTTGGAACAACGTTTTTCTCTAGTAGTTTTGCGACCTCGCTCCTACTATACCTGTGAATAACCTCACCTCGCTCAGGAGAGAAATCCCATATACCAACGAGTATTAGGTCGCCTTCATTTATCCATACTCTTCTACGCATTTTACCAGGTATTCTGATCTTCCTGTCTACACCGTCTAAGCATTTAGCTACTAGGAAGTCGCCGCCAAGATGACGTATTACGCCGCATATAACCATTCCTTCTCCTGGTAGTGGGGGTTCTTTACTAGATTCTTCTCCTCCTCTTCTTTTCTTTTTCCTAGGCATATGTACACACGCTCTTAGGTCTTAACTAAGTACTCTTTACTCTTGTGCCTGATTATATATACTGTAGCACCTTCTGCTAAGTCCCAAGCACTTTGGGTGCGTGGATACTCGCGTATTTCGCCCGAATCCTCATTTAGCAGATATACCGTAGATCTATCTACGGCTATAACTCTATATATTCTCTCATAATGAATTTTACCATATTTCTTCAACAAACCTTTCCAGTAAGCCTCAAAACCTATCCTGATAGTAGCATGTGTATTCAGTAATTCTATGCTTATACCTGTAGAGTCAATGCTTCTGACTATAGCTGGCTCGCCCCTGTACTCCACTAGATCACCCTTAGATAGGGATGGTAATCTGACCGATAATGTTGTTATACCTCGCCATTTTCCCCGTCTCGGATCGTATCTTACCGGTCTGAAAGACTCAATTACTCTAGCGCCAGTTAATCTAACTACATCATTTACAAGCTTCTTAGCCGTATTTAGTGATAATACCTTTACGTCTAATCCATATTTGTTTTCGCTTATTTCAACAATTTCTCCAAGTGATGCATATTCTTTTATCATTTTAAGCAAAACTCTCTTCTCTTTTTGCGATAAGCCCCCTTTTTCGCTTCTTAGCTGTATTAACGCTTTATGGGACTTACCCGATAAAGCTAAACATTTGGGACAGGGCTTCCTATTCAAGATAACCTCTATCTCGGATTCTACTAATTTATTGACCGCATTATTGAATACTAAATGCATAGCCAAACTAGCTTTATACCTATTTTTATATACCTTAGCTGGTTCACCAAGAACTTCTACATCAACCAGAGAAACAATACTAGTATCAATGTATTTACTATATGAGCTTAGAAAAGCCCGTCTGATAACCTCGCTTAGAGCCGCTGGTTTCTGCCACTCACCACCCCATCTCCAAGATCCGCACCGTGGGCAGTATACAATATCCAACACAGGCTTAGCAGTAAATACTCCACGATACTTTAGATAACAGTCTATACATAATCCTACATTCTCTATATATTCTTCTCGGCTTATCTCATTACCACATCTTACACAGTATCTCATTACATCACCTAAGTACTACTATTTGGGCATGCTTTACTCCTTCTATCTCAATCACGGTTTCTTTGAGGACTAATCCTTCTTTTATAGCTGCTTCAACGATGTTATTCCCTACAAGATTGGCTATTGTCGCTGTTTTCAACTCCTTAACTGCTACCTCTATATCCATTAACTCTCCTTGATAGAACGATGGATCAACGTAGAATACTATGTTTTTCTCTTTATCAATAAGGCGTTTTCCAATGAGCTCTTTGTCACATATAGCTATAATTACTTCTTCGTTGTTTTCGTGCTTCTTAACATATACTAATTTTTCCTTCAATACACAATACCCTTATACTCTCTTTACTCATAGACTCTCCGAGCCTAGAGCTTTTTACGCGTTCCACGCTATTTAGCTGTAAATAGACTATTATAACTGTTGTTTAAAAAGCCTCTAAAGAAGTCTCAGCACCACATGCTTCACACCTTAAAATGAACACTTTACCTTTCTTTAGTAGCTTGGTGTCTTTACTACCACAGGTAGGACATATTACGTATTTATTAACAAAGATCTCTATAAGCCTATTTAGTACATAGACATTGAATCTACCCTGGAAAACAAGCTGACCCGATTCGTTTAGAAAAGCTGGAGCACCTAGTTCTTTAACTAAGTACTGTTGCAGAACTCTTTCTTCACGATTTAACGCCTCAACTATCTGCTTGAAGTTTAGCAAAATAGTTCTACCCCCTACGAACATAACCTCGGCTTTTGGAACTTTAAACGCCTTGGCAGGCCCTCCTCTTACGGGTAGCTTAGATAGAGCTCTGTCTAGCAACTCGCTGTAGCTATAGTCCCTTACTCTTCTAGCCATTAATTCCACCCAGCCACAGCCTATAACGCTTACTGGTACGTAGTGAATAGTATTGAAATGAGCTATAAAAAACCCTATGCCACTCAATAGTCTTGTAGGGTGTAGTGGTTGAAGATATATATAGAGACTTATGGTTGTGCACTGAACCGCGGCGATGAATACATCATGAAGACTGTATTAATCGAAAGAGGGCATAAAATAGTTGGTAGTCTCGACGAAGCAGAAGTACTAGTAATCAATACCTGCACCGTAAGGTATGACACAGAGGCTAGAATGGCTAGTAGGATAAAAGAACTGTACAGCTTAGCTACAAGTAATGGTAAAAAACTCATTATTGCGGGATGCATGGCAGCCGCACAACCATATAAGGTTAGAGCGATAGCACCGCAAGCCAGCCTCGTTTCACCGCAGAATAGTCATAATATATGGATAGCCGTTGAAGCTAGAAAGCCTGTTTACCTACTAGAGGGAAAGCGAAAAAGAGACCTTCTGGGGACATACGTTGATCATCAAATAGCCTATATACCGATACAGGATGGATGCCTGGGAAACTGCAGCTTCTGTATCACGAAACGTGCGAGGCAGGAATTAGTCAGCTATCCACAAGAAGTTATCAAGAAATCGATAGAAACAGTTATAGACAAAGGAGCTGTAGAGATAGAGCTAACGGGTCAAGACGTAGCAGCATATGGGCTGGATTTGTACGGAAGACGGTGTTTACCGGATCTTCTACAACAACTACTAGAAGTAAATGGTAAATTTATGATAAGAATAGGTATGATGAATCCAGATACTATCGCTGGTATCTTAGATGAACTGCTAGACGTGGTGAGAAATACTGATAAAATTTATAGATTCTTCCACATTCCACTGCAAAGTGGAAGTAATAGAGTGCTAAAAATCATGCGGAGAAGATATACAGTAGAAGACTACGTATCAATCGTAAAGGAGATTAAGAAAAAACTCCCTGATGCTTGTATAGCAACAGACATAATCGTAGGACATCCAGGTGAAGACGAAGATGATTTCAGAGCAACGCTCGAGATAGTGCGCTCGCTTAGATTTGAGCGCGTTCATTTAGCAGCTTATAGTATAAGACCTAATACTTATTCAGCGGGTTTACCACAAGTACCAAGCCATGTTAAGAAAAAGCGCGTACTAGAGCTTCTAAAAGTAGTAGAGGGAATAGGGTTTAAAGTTCACAGAGAATACGTAGGTACTGTTCAAGAGGCCTTCATAACAGAGCGCACTAATACCTGGATCGGAAGATTGAGAAACTACATACCAGTTGTAATTAGTAACACAAAGACCCTTGACTATGGGAGATGGGTTAAAGTGGAAATAACGGATGCTACATTCTATGATCTCCGTGGCATATACCTTAGCCCGGCTCAATAATTTCGATCACGGGCTCATACTTATTAAGCAAGCTATTCAAAGTTCCAATGAAGTTCGCAAGATCGCTTATTCTGATAGGTGTAGTAAATGGATAGACAGTTAGCTTAAAGACTACAGAGTTTAGCCCCATATTCTCGATCGATATTCTTCTCTCATCTACTCTGAAGATCTTTGACTCTATATCCCTTATAACACCTATGACGTTGTTCAGTAAAGCAGTTGGATTTTCCCCGATATTCTTAAGGGTTATTTTAAGGGTGATCGATGGTATATGATCTTTAAGTACCGCGTTCATCAGCAGTGAATTCGACACATAGATCTTCCTACCGTATATGTCTTCTATTGTAGCACTTAGTAGTTCGATGTTCACTATCCTACCATATACGGGCTTCGAGTGATATGGAAAGTATATTTCAAAAGTCCTTCCTCTCAGATGTCTGAGAAGCTGAAGATTGATATATGCTAGGAATTCCCTTAGCTCGTAGTAGAATATGAAGAGCCCGATTACGATTATCAACACAATTGCTATTAGTACTTCATAGGGCGCTGCAACTGACTGCAGGAGAGCTATGATTACGGTAAAGAATACCACTACATCTACTGCTTTCATTATCGTAGCTCTGGTAGTAACTGTGATCGAGCCTCTTTCTGTAAGCGAAGATAGAACTCTACTTAGAATAAATCTTAACAATACTATCAGTAAGATAACTATGATTGTCGGTTGAAGTGCTTGTAGTAGATCCTCTATCGATATTATTCTATCCAAAGCTCTTTACCCTTTGAAATATTCCTCTATATTTTCTAACGATGATAGCACTACTAGTTGATAGCCAGGCTTTAGTTCTTCGTCGGGATTAGGGGGCTTGAATCCTTCTCCATCAAAAACTAAGAGGATCCTGGTGTCCTCAGGTAGCTCCAATTTACCTATTTTTGCGCCACATACAACATCGTTCTCAGAAAGAGTAATAAGATAGAGATGATAGTTCCTGTTAACTTTACCCGAGGATCCTGGTCTAGGCGATGTGAGGGTTACGGTAGCTAGTCTTAAAGCATTTACGGTAGCATCTATATAGTTTTTGATGGCTGAAGCTATTATGGTTGGCTGAGACACTGGGATACCAAGTTCTAATGAGCGAATAAGCTCCGCGACCTTACGGTTAGTGACTCGGGCTATACGATAGGGTACATTGTAGATCTTAGCTATTGCTAATACTAAGAGGTTCACTTCATCGTTACTAGTTAATGCTATAACCATATCTATCTGGTCGAGTTTTATATCGGAAGTATAGAGCGATATATCTGTTGCATCTTTACCTATCACGTATACATCGAATCTACTCATAAGATCCTGTCTTCGTTCCGGATTCTTCTCTACAACATATACCTGGTGCTTCTTAGGATCAATGAAATAAAGGAGCTCTTCAGCCACTTTACCGCCGCCAACTATTAGGATCCTCATGCAAAGGCACCTTACGTAGGTCACGGAGTTATCATTAACTAAGGTAATCCATAATTAATGTAACTATCTTATCACCTTTAAGAGCTTCTTACCACCTAAATATCCCATTAATAGGAAGAGTTGAACATACTCTACTCTGCCTAACAACATTAATACTATTATGACAAGCTTAACTGGTAGCGGAGAAGAATACGTAATTACTCCAGCACTTAAGCCTACACAACCAGCTGCTGATGTCGCTTCAAATAATGTGTCTATGAAGCTATATCCATAAATAGTCATGAACGCTGCACCAATAGATATGGCTGAAATGTGCAGAAGCGGGAATACTAAGGTTGAGGA
>QMWW01000056.1 GCA_003661825.1 Thermoprotei archaeon | reverse complement strand
CTTTGTTTATGTTCTTCATGAAGAACCTGGCAGCTGAATCGACTACGAGATACGTCTCTACACCAAGACTTTCAAGGTACTCGGCTAAGCTGACTCCCTCCATACCGGGTCTAGATTCAAGTACGTAGACGCTGAACCTAGTCCTGCTATCTGCTAAGAACTTAAAGAAGGATCTCAAACATATACCGTCGCTCATAGTCATTAATGTATCTCCATCCGATACCCTGTGTGTAGCTATACGTGCAGCTTCCTGGCAGGCTCTTCCAGCATCCTCTCTGGCTTTATCGAGGAGCTCCTTAACAGAGTCGAAGTCGCTGGATAACAGCTTGAGCCCTATCTTTCTGAGGACATTAATTGATCCCGCATTAGTGGGCCTCTCCTCTAGAACTTTTCGCGAGACCTCGATATACTTCTTGATGAACCCCCCTCTATCGTGTATAGACTTTGATAATTCATCTATTACCCTCAAGAGGTACTCAGTACTAGAAGTCTTCCGCCTAAACCCCTGTCTTAACAGCTCTCTGTACATGGTAGAGAATCCTCCGGATAAGGCTTTTTAGAATAGTTTTTAATAATCTAGCTTATAAACTCGGCGATTCTGTGAAAAGTCTTGCTGTATTTTTCACCAGCGATTTTTAGCGGGATATCGAAGGATGCTAGAGGATTTCCAAGCACTTCTACGACGCTTGAAGAAGTAATTGTCCAGGGATTACCACGGTACGAGAGCAGGTTTACAGCTGTTCTGTATCTCTCGCCGCTATACACTAGCGCTTTACCCGGGCTAACTACGAATACGTAGTCTGAGTAGAGGCTCCCCATAGTTGGCGCTGCTACATCGTTATAGCCTTCTATTATGAGGGGGTCTCTATCGCCTAGGTAATTTATATACGAATCTATTACCCTATAGATCTCCGGTCCACCGAGTATTTTCTCGATATGCTTCGTGGTGACCTCTACGAACAGCGAGCGCTCGTGCTTAATCTCCTTCATGAGCGCTTCTAAGACCTCTTTTAGTTCATCGCTAATTTTAGCTAGTGCATCGCTTCCAATAAAGTAGATGTCTCTGTAGTCTCCACGCTTCATGTCAATAAACCTAGTGAACCGCATTAGAACAGCTCTCCTCCCAATATATGACATATACTCGTTGTATGCATGCACGTTTAGCCCCAGCTTTGCTAAATCTACTGGTAGAGTGAGTATATCTAGCGGCGATACAAGGTTAAGCTTATCAAGTAGTCCTAGCTTCTCCGAGACAACGTAGGCATCATGACCTATCAGCACCTTAGCCTCCATGCTATACAGTATGGTATCGTATTGATACCAGCCATCATGCCCGGCTACTGGCTTAAAATATCCGGGGTTAAACCCTATATCTTCTAAAGCCTCTGCTAAGCCTATAACGAACTCTGTTTTACCAGCATCGTAAGGTATTAAGCCTAAAACAAGTACTCTCAAGGCATCACCTCCGCTAATACATAGCTTAGTCAGCTCTAGCTACTACAGTCACTAGTATACTAGTGCTATGTATAAGCCCTAATAGCTACCTCGTCCTGTAGTCTGCTGAGCTGTACTGGTCAATTATTTATACCCTTTGCCTTATATATGAGTTTAACCAGCACGTTACTATTCTAGGTGATGGTATTGGCTAGCCGTAAATGGGGATCTGCTATACTAGCTCTTCTACTAGCTACTAGCTTAGTTGCTCACTTTCCCATAGTAGAAGCTATTATGGTCAAAACGCTTGTGGTAATAATGCCGTATGCTACTCCAGAACTGCTCTCAGAGTATAACGAGGATCTACGGGAGATCCTGAACAGCTCGGCGATATCCCTAGTAAAACCCGTACCTCCCTATACTAGTCTATTCTACGAGCTCGCAATGGTTAATGGTACGTGGGATCTAGCTAAAGCACTAGTCTTAAAGGAAACGGTATCCAGGCTTGGCGTGGAGCTAGATCCTTGGAACACTGTAAACCATAGCGTACTTGAAGCCATCTGGGGATCTGAGGATACAGTATTTGTAGGGCTTAGATCCATTGATCCATTCGTTCACCCATATACGCTAAACCCCTACTACAACTGGTCGGAAAACGCTATTCCGCCGACAATACTAGTTGTACCTATTAACGGCTCAACTAAATGGGATATACTTAGTACAGAGGTATCGCTAGAACAAGTCAACAGTACGTTTAGGATCTCTATACCTGGATATGTCGATACGGTTGACCTTAACAGTACTACGCTTGAAACAGACTACTTGTATATAAATGTTACAACAGATGATCTTCCAATAGCCCGTGGCATGTATTACATAAAGTTCAGAGCTATATGGAGAAACGATACACACGTCGCGCTACTGACTCTAGGAACTAGATCAGCTGTAGGATGGCTATCAGACTACTACGCTATGATAGCTAGAAGCGTGACTCCACTAATACCGCTAGACCTAATTAACAGTAAGTACGTAGATGACGACGATATAGTGTGGATTGTGAAGGAGGTCACCAGCTTCTACGAGGAAATGGCTAAAACTAGCTACAAGTACAAAGACGCGGTCCTCTACGTAGTGGAGTATCCATTGTTTGAACAGCTATACTGTGGCATTAACCCCATTGTAGAGAACAGCGTACTCCTGGAAAACATTACCAAGATCGTAGTTGGTGCTCTGGACAAGATAGTTGATCTCGCCGTTTACGAGCTAGGTGATGTAAACATCGTGTTCTACATACCCTATACGGGCGGTAAATCCGCTGGATCTCTCGTTGTAGAAGGCCTGGCTCCTCTAGTGCCTGGGCTCTACAGAGTTGACGGAGACCTAGCAGATGTTGTAGCTAAACTTGTTGAGGATGGGCTAGAATTTGAATTGTTTAAACACGGTAATAGTTACTATGTGTTACTAGAAACCCTCAACTACACGGTAAACGGGTTTGGAGGGATAGGCTTAGGATATCTCGTATTTTATCCCTCCTCTACCCCCGGGGAAACAGGTGTACTCATAGATACCGCTAGAGCTTCTAGCTTAGTAGCTATGCTAGCCCGCGGCTATGGAGTTGGAGCGCGTGATTTCATTAGAGAGATCGGGGATTTAAGGAGCAATATTGAGAGCTTAGAGGATAAGATAGCTGATCTCGAGAGAAACGTTAACAGCCTTAACAGTACCCTTCAATCCACTAAACGCGAGCTAGGCGAATGCAAAGCTAATGAACTCTCATGGTCTAATCGAATCAGCGATCTCGAGGAAGAGATCAAGAAGTTAAGGGAGTGGAATCAGCATCTACTAGTGTATTCTTCAGCAGGCATTATCAACATAGCTATACTAATAGCTCTACTGTATTTATTGAGTAGTAGAGGGCTAAGCAGGAGAAAAGCCTAGTAGCTCCGCTACTGCTTCGAGAAACCATACTACCCACTTGCTAATACCAGTAGAGTCTAGCCAGTAGTAAAACGCTAGTGCCGAGAGGAGTACGGCAATAAAGTTCCCAACTATACTGGTGCTTTTAAGTGGTGTGAGCGCTACTTTGAACTCCTTGTTTAATGGCCATAAGGGATAAACTCCTCTTTTAGTAAAAGCATCTGAGGCTACGTGGAGTATCCAGCCAAGCACTAGTGCTAGATAGCCGCGAAGCATTACTTGTACTATCCACTGAATACCTATAGCTAGGCTTGTAGCTAGATACAGTATAGATACTAGTATTAGGGGCACGATCAGGTTGTGGAGGAGCTTTCTATGCTTTATCCTGAGGTCGAGATCTGGTATGTATCCTCCTAGAGCCCCCATAAGCCCGTAGAAGATGTCAAACTCGCTTCCTCCCCCTACGAGGAGCCCTACCGTAAAACCCATGAATACGTGTATAGCGCGGTACAACCTCTCCTACCTAGACCCCATATAGCATATCTACAAGAGTGCTTCAGCTCCGTATAGACAGAGACCTTCCTTCTACTAGCACGACTGTTCCCGGTCTATATATCTTTGGGAACCCCTCTTTTTCTCTACCAAACCTCTTAATAGGCTTCATTAAATGCTTAAAAGCCCTAGGCGGCGGCTCATACCATCCGGGCTCTAGGCTTCTCTTAACGACTCTTTTGATCTTTGTAGCGCTCTTGCTCTTGAAGCCGCACTTAGGGCATTTAAATCCCTTGTTTCTACCCATACTCTTCATGCGGGCACCGCATTTAGGGCATTTTGGGTTCTCGAGCACTATCTTCGGCTTAGCCATAACTACGTGTATCTTCTCTAGATTGAGTGTTCTACCGTGTCTACTGCTTGGAGGCCTAATAACGCCCATTACCTCTACGAGATCGCCGGGTTCGAGCATCTCTACTATATCTCTAAATCCTCCGGTAGGCTGATATGCCGCTACATCTATTTCATCCGAGCCATCAGTGATCTTAAACAGGACATGTCCTCCAAGTATTCTCCTAGGCTTTGTAGATACTTGGGCATATATCTTGATAGACCTGTAGGGATATGCTTCTTTTAAGTTATTTATAGGTTTCAAGTGCTGGTCTGTGTGCTGGTTTGTCCTGTATACTACCGCTAGTGGAACAGGTTCATATATGTCTAGTTTACTAAAAGCTTTTAGAAGAATATCAGGTTCTTCGCCACGTATACCGAGTAGAACGGGGTCGGGTCCATGAGGCATTATCAGTGGGCGATCGGTTTCGTAGTCATAGTTTAGGATAGTGTCTCTACCATATAGTTTATCCATTGCTATAATGCTCTCTTTACTCACTTTACGCTCGCTTCCTATGTAATCAGGCGATCTATAGGCTACTAGCTCGTACGTGTAGTCTCCTCTGAGCATTCTATTGCCGATACCAGCTATGGCTCCTATGAGGCCTCTCTTGCCACTACCTGGTACGCTATAGTAGAGTCTTCCCCTAACCTTATCTAGTAGTAGTTCGAGAAGGCTTATCGGGACTATATCGTATAGCGCTTTGCTGCCAAACCATTTGATCCGGTCTTCTACCTCTCCTACATACATGGCTACTGCTGGCTGGCTATATTTCTTCCAGTCTTCGCTATAAGCACCCAGGTACTCGTAGATGAAGGAAAGTGCTTCTTCGAAGAGGTCTTTAGCTCTATCTTCGCTTTCCACCCTAGCGCGGATTACTACCGAGCCGTTGCCTCTAGTCTTCCATGGAACTCCTGGGTTCAACCTGGTGAGATTAGGGTAGTCGATGAGCTCTAGTCCTCTCTTAACCCACTTGGCTAAGAGTAGTGATGCATAATGTGTAGTACACCCTCCGCTAGGAGAGTCTACGTCGTCGAAGCCTACATGGATCTCAATATACCTCAATGTCTATCCTCTATACTTCCTTCTAGCAGGCACTTAGTACCAGCCACTATTAGGGGTAGCGCTATAGTGGCGTCTCCATATACGACGACTTGTCTAGCTCTCGGTTTTATCTTGCCCCAGCTAATGGCCTCTCTCGGATGTGCACCGCTGAGACTACCATCGTACTCTACAGCTGTTGTCACGTAGACTGCGTAGTCTAAGCCTTCCTTGAACTGTGCAAACCATATGGTATGGTGTTTGCTAATACCACCACCAACTATTAGTGCACCCATTTTCTCCGACTTAAACACTAGGTCTAACAGCTTCTTTTCATCGCTTATCAGATCTACTTTTAGTCCCGAGAACTGGCTGTGTAGTACTAGCTGCGTCCCAAAGGCTCCATCGAATATACCCGGGGCAAATACAGGGACCTTCTTTTCATAACAGGCTCTCAGGATGCTATTAGGATCTGATAGCCTTTTTCCAGCTTCGTACAGTATATCGCTAGGAGCCCATTCTTTCTTCTTACTAACTAGATCGTCTAGTAGGTTCTGCGCAAACTTCTCGATAGCTACTCCGTAGCTCTCTACTGGTATGAGTATGTTGCCTAGCCTATGAATCCTCAGGTCGTTTAGAGCGGCATCGTCGAGCAGCCACTCCCCAGCATAGTACTTATTCCCCGTACCTCTAGCTATATCGTGGTCTACGGTTCCGCAAGTAGTTATAACTACGTCGAAGAACCCCTCTCTTATAACTTGTGCTAGAACTCCTCGCAACCCCGTGGCTACTAAGTTCCCCGTGAAAGCTAGTACTTTTACGGTATCGCCGCTTTTCACCATCTCGTATATGATCCTAGAAGCTCTGTAGACGTGGCTAGGCATAAAGCCATACGCTTTACTCCAAGCTTCTAGTAGATCGCATATAGTCATATCCGTCGAAACCGTGTAGTCGCGGATCTCTTCCTTTAGGAGCTCTTTTCTCATCTTGTTGTAGAGATCATCCTGCAATACTCTATACACCTATACTCCGTCTTAGCTTTATTATGGCTTTATTGTATATTACTTAAGAGCTAATAAGGAGTAAGCCATGACCACGAAGAACCTGTACCTAGCTCTGCTTAAGAACAGGAGAATGCTGATTAGCGAGCTCTCGGCTATAACTGGTTTAACCGAGGATATCGTGAAAAGCAAGCTTAGAGACCTTGTAGGGCTTGTTAAAACTACTGAACTAGAAGTTATCCTTGAGAAACCCCTAGATCTAGCTCTACTCCTCATAAAAGAAGGCTTCTCCATAAGAGATATCAGCAAGTACGTTGACTGGAGGGATTTCGAGAAAGTATCGGCCGAGATTCTGGGTTCGCATGGATACGTGGTTATAACTAACTTTACTCTAACGAGGCCTGTAAGGCTAGAGATCGATGTAGTAGGAGTTGATGTAGGAAGCGGTAGAAGCATTCTCGTAGACTGCAAGCACTGGAGCAAAGGGATTTCACGTAAAGCCTTAGTCGAAGCTATAGATAAACATGTTGCAAGGATCGAGAAGTTATTGAAGTACTTTGGCCGGGCTAGGAGTAAGTGGAAGTACTTCAAGTACGTGAAGGAAGTAATTCCTCTAATCGTCACCCTGACTACGCCTCCCCTAAGGTTCTATAGGAACACGGTAGCCGTATCTATACAGGAGCTTAACCAGCTACTACTAGATCTTCCGCTAGTGATCGATACGTTTGGGATAAAGCCGTATAGAGCTTTCTAGCGCTTCAGCTTGTGTACGAGCTGTTAAGTATTTATTCCATAGGATACATAGTATTGAGCGATTAACTGGTGTAGAGGAGATGGCTAGAGTAGTCTATCCCGAGGCTAAGTACTTTAAGGAAATAATAGATGCTCTTGGCAAGCTGATCGACGAAGTAGCTTTCCAGCTGACACAGGAAGGCTTAGTTATTAAAGCGCTTGATCCAGCCAGAGTTGCTTTAATCCACATAGACTTACCGATGACTGCTTTCATAGAGTACGATGTATCAGAGGAGACAATAGCAGGGATCTCGACGGCCAACCTAGCTAAGATGCTGAAAAGAGTGAAGAAAGGCGATAGATTCGTATTAAGCGTTGAGGAGGATAGAGTAGAGGTTGTTATAGAGTCTATAGG
>QMWW01000055.1 GCA_003661825.1 Thermoprotei archaeon | reverse complement strand
GTATGAAGAAGTCGACAAGAACTATTCTAGAGGGATCGATTGCTCTAAGCCTTATGCCGTCCTCTCTAAATCTATAAGATGCTTCGTCCACTATCTTACTGATAGCTGCTATAGCGTATCTCCATGTTCTAGCATCTGCAAAACGAAGCTTCATACTAACCCCCCGCTATCACAGAATTATTTCTTAGTTACTATTCATGTAAAAAGCTTTTGATAAAATGAATGTAATGAGGCCCACTAGTAATGCTCATAGCAACTACTCTCAAGAGATACGCGAAATGAATGAACAAGGTCTTTAGACCTCTTAACGAGGGAACGAGCTGATATATGCGAAGGGATAGTATAGTAAGCTTCATTTAATAGATCTATGAGTTTCTCGATAAAGTGTAATAGGAAATCCTTGTCAATACATTGTTTTGTTTCTACTCGTACTCTCTCCATGTATGACCACATCTTCTACACTTATAGAACCTCGTAGGAGGCTCATCTGCAGCACGTGTTTGTATCATCCAATAATATGCTTCACTGTACCCGCATTTTGGACATATGACTTCATGAGTAACAGGTAGCCCGCTAATATCGCTACCAGATATAACAACGGTTTTTTCCTTCTCAGTGTGCACTATACGCGTAGATACACGGTATACTGAGAGGTCTTTGCTAGATGCTTCAGTTCTATAACCGCATCGTGTACACAACATATACATTTTACCTTCCTCTCTATAAGGCCTCAGTAAACCACCGCATCTAGGGCAAAATCTAGGCATGTATCCGCACCCCACTATCCATACATAGGTATATTGTACTAGAATTATGAGCCTTAATATTCATATAGTTAAGGCATTTGAGTAGCACATGAACATTTCTACAGTACTCGAATACTTTAATTAAATGCTCTGAGCCTTCAAACACCTTTAGGCCCGGTATATACAGGCCGTATTTATTATGATCACAGTAAATAAGATAGCTTAGCTCTTCACGTGTTGTTAGATTTGACAGTAACTCTCTGTATGACAAGATCTTATCAGTACTAATGATCTTTACTTCTTCTAAAAATTTCTACGATAAACCATCAAAATAACTACAGAATCTCTGAACCCCATTACTAGAACTCTAGATTCAGGCTTCACTTATTTTTACCTCTACTTCTCTCATAAAGTCTTGTAGATATTTTTGAATACGATCATGGATTTCACGGAGGACTTTACTCATGTCAGCACCCTCTCTGAAGGATATATATATTTCTAGCCTATCCTGAAGAGGATGTGGAATTCTATATGCTGCATATGTTACATCTGGGTGATTTAGGGCTTCTTTAGCAAATAAGTTTCCAAGGGTATGATCTTCACCCCTGATCTCTAGGATGAGTTCTCTTTCAGTCTTTTTTACTATCTTTAGCTCCTTCAATATGATCGCCTTCTAAACCGCCTAATGATTACGTAGCTTATTCATAGCAATACATGCTCTTAAATATTTACTAGGAGCTGTTTCTCCTACTATATTTTTCGAGAAGCTCGTTTAACCCTTGTTTCCACTCAACTCTGAGCCTGAATTTGCCTTCATTGTCTACCCATAAATGCCCGTGTTTTATACCAAGCTTGTAGACTTCATCAACCGGTATTCCCAAGAGTGCAGAACCAGCTACTACATAGTACTTAGCAGTTATTCCTTTTACATCATACTTTATTTCATCCAGCTTGCAAATAATAGTGGATGCTACGCTTTCAATTAGTTCTAGGGGGGCTTCTGTTATTATTTCTTCACCCTTCTCCGCAAGCTCGCATCTATAACCCATATGATTGATAATTACAACAAGAAGTCTTGGTGGAAAAGTTCTCTTAAGCTTGTCAACTAAATACTCGATCTTCACTCTTCTCAAGCCCTTAAACTCTCTGACAGCAGAGTAGTAGAGTGAAACCAGCTTTCTGATATGTCTCCACACATTTTTCACATCAGTTTTATAACCATATACGCTAATGTATATACCGTTCTCTGTAACTGAAACATCTATATATTCTACTGTCGGGGTTTTTTCTTTGATCAACTCTGCAAGCTTAAAACAGTCACTCCCTCTACACTGTACATAGAAAGATCTCTTTATAAGAGGCATAGTAGCAGAATCACCTATATAGGTAGAAAATACTTGTTTTCCTTTTCTCGCTGTTTCCACACCTAGTACATATTAACCTACTATTCTTCTTATATAGCACAGCACCACACTTACTGCAGAAAGCCACTATAACACCTAGACTTGGATCTTTCGTTGTAAGCTGGAATGGATGATTATTGTTTAGTACCTTAGCTTTCACTACCTCGCCTATACGGAAAGCATCGTAAAGAGATTCTATGAACTCTGAGCTAGCTTGAGATATATGAATAACACCTGTAAAGTCTATAGATCGAGAAAACCTATCATTAACCATGTATATGCTTATAAACGCTATATCTTCAGTCATACCAGATACTATTCCTTCAACTAGATCACCTGGTTTGGGTATAAGAGGCTTCCCATGGACGTGTCTAACCCCTACACTCTTTCTAATAGCGTCTATTACTGCTTTACCAGCTAGCTGAGACCTAACATATCCTTCTTCATCAATATACGTACCAGTAGCAGGGATATATTCCTCCTCTACACCTAAAATCTCTCCTGGAAATACTATTTTCTTGTTACTCTTGTTCAACTCCCGTACACACCTCTCTTTATGACATAAAAAACGGACTTAACCCTATATATCCTCCTCCGATGGGTTACAAACATCATGGGTATGGGAAAATCTAGCATCTCCTGGTAAGTGATTCGATAGCCTAGTTTGCTGGTAATGCTTAGAACTATGCTATCAAGCTGTTTTGAATACTTATGTATAGTGTATATAGCTGGTGATACTTGAAGCGCTTTCCTGAGGAACACCATGTCTAAACCCCTATTACGCTTCACAACACCGAATGGAGGATTCATTATAATAGTGTCGATGCTTTGCATATTTAGATCCCTTATATCAGAGGCCATATAGACTATTCTGTTACTGAGAGGCTTGAACTCCCTCTCTAAGGCTGAAGAAGCATACCTCAGTATATCATTATCTATATCAATGCATAGAACTTTTTCAGCGCCTAGCATTAACGAACCTAGAGAAAAACGTGCTACCCCACAGCCTAGCTCCGCCACTGTTTTACCCAGGATATCACCGTTCATGAACGCTTTCCAAAGGATGTGAGCTACTATACTAGGCGGTGTTTCATACTGCTCTAGATACCTCTTGGGAGAGTGAAATCTCTTAATACGTTCAAGCAGCAATTCTAGATCCTTCTTACTGCTCACATAGACGGCGTTCATCTCCACCCATCACTACACAAAGGGATCACGTAAAGATCCCTGCTACCATGGATATCTATAGGTGTAATCCTTGGTAAAAAGCATAACATACTCAGCCGGTGTTAGTACGGGCTTGTAAAATCCTTCAAGATCGTCGAGAGCTAAGCGCGGACAACTAGTGACGACATAGATGTCTAGAGCCAATGCGTTATCTATAGCTATTAACCGGTCCTCTGTAAGCTCTTCTGATACTATTTTATAGACACATATGCTTTTCTTCTT
This sequence comes from Thermoprotei archaeon, assembly GCA_003661825.1. GTDB lineage: Archaea > Thermoproteota > Thermoprotei_A > Sulfolobales > Desulfurococcaceae > QMWW01. The sequence continues at coordinate 3,859 of QMWW01000055.1, read as the reverse complement.
TGCATACTCTTCAATTATGTGTACTATCCTGGGTCTATACTGACCCGGTTTTAGGCCAATAACTACCCCTACACTACTAAACCCTTTATTCGCTAGAGAGGTCACTATGTAGTATCTCTTAGCTAGAATCCTCCTAGCTTCTCCCTGTGCATCCCATATTTTCCCAGTATAAGGATCTAATCCAAGAACTTTCTTCTCACTCATAGATAGAGCTAACCCTATTGCGTGAAACTTGCCTCCTGCCAGCACTAAGAATACATCAACAAAGTCCTCTATAGCTATAGCACTCGTGTAGTCACAACCTATTATCTGGCCCCTATCAGCTACTCGGTAGGGCTTACTACCTATTATTGGGTTAAATCCTCGCTTCTCAAGCTCTTCAGCTAGCTGCTCTAATGAGTGAGTATGCTGAATCGAGGCCACCAAACCAATATTTTGAGCATTAAGGGATTTCAGGTGATCAGCTAGATCATCCATTAGTTTCTTTGAGGGGGTCCATCTGTAGTAAGCAGGTATATAGAGTACTGGTATCTCGGGTTTTATGTGAAGAAAGGGGTACTCTGTATGGCCTATGTGTAAAATAACTTCTGCTCTTAAGCGCCTCGCTTCATTAAGTGCTAAATCACATGCTCCATAAGTCGGTGAGGAAGAGTAATATAGCTCAGCCCTGCCGGATAGTACTCTATGTATGCATAGGTATAGGGGCTTTAAACCATCAGGTGCTTGTACGAGGATTCTGCGTATGTTATTTCTCTTTATGTATTCTGCTATGGCGTCGTAATCCACTATATACCTATTACAAAGATCTTGATTCATATATAACACTCTTGTACCAAGATGCAATAACTAAAGTGGTTTCCAGAGTAAAAGACTAAACAGGTTTTAGGGCGGGTTTAAGCGGAGTAAACTTTATCCTTGTAGGTAGTGGTAGCTTTGAAGCAGCTCTTCGAAGAGCTTCCTTTGCATATTCTATGTGCTCTTTCTTAACCCGTACTTCTACCACTACTGATCCCGGATATACTCTTACAGCTAATCCAACGGGTTTACCAAATGCTTGCCTCATACCATCCTGAAGCCTATCAGCTCCAGCAAACGCCATCATCTTGTTCTCACGTAAAACGTGGTGAGGAATAACACGTATTTTTAGGAAGTAGTTTTGATCTCCTAACGAAGTACTTAGGTACTTGTTAGCCATGATACGAGCTGCTTCTAGAGCGTTATGCCTTATCTGCCCAGCCTCTGTTACAATCAATTCGGCCCTGTAGTCGTAATCACCGTGAATATCCCCCATCTCGTATTTAGTAATCTTTGGCGGCGGCGCACCCGGTATATACTCCTTTCTAGTATAGGGGGGACTGCTGAAGTGTGTGTAGCATCTCGCTGGTCTAAGGGGCATAGATAACACCTCTCACCGCTTCAGTCGTTATACCTCCTTACCCCTATATTAAGGTTTATTTAAGCTTCATAAACTTATCTGCTCAAGACAACTATGTGGGGATAAATACCTCCATGCTGCACTACTCTTTCATGCACCTTTATATATCCAATCTTTTCTGCTATTCTATTGACGTAGCTGTACTCAGTTGTTATAATCGTTAGTTTTCCTCCACTAGCTAGTATCTTGTAAGCAGATTCTAAGAACTCTCTGTAAAGCCTCCTCACAGCCCAGGGGTCACCGTATCTTATACCATATGGTGGATTCGATATTATGTGGTCAATGCTAGGTAGGCTTACCTCGTGGAGCTTTCTTGCATCCCATTGCATGAATTTAACTAAGCCGTAAACACCTGCTGCATAGGCATTCCGCCTTGATAGCTCAACGTACTTCCTACTAATATCTAACCCGTATATCTCTGCATCTTCGTGGAAAAGACCTGCTTCAATAGGTATTGTTCCTCCACCACACATAGGATCCACTATCACCTCTCCATCTCTAGTATTAGCTATTGCGAGCATAGCGTACGCTAGCGTAGGTTTTAAAGCAGCCGGATGATCGTATATTCTATACCCTCTCCTATGCATACTTACAGAGCTCGTTAGAGAAATACCCAAAAGAGCCTCGCTTTCGCGTACAAAGACGTGTACTATTACGCTTGGTTTCCTCAGATCTACGGGAGGTTTCTTTCCAGTTCTCTCCTCTACAACTTTCTGGATAACGCTACCGACTACTCTTGATATATCCATCGATGTAAAACAATGACTGCCAAGCCTTTCGGTATCCACCGCGAAAGTGGTATGCGGTGTAATGTATTCTTCAATGTCCATGTTCTTCAGAGCGCTCAACAAGTTATCACGGAATACTATTAGGTCTTCTAGACGCCTTCCTATACGAGTACGCCAGATCAGTTTGAAGGCCTTATTAATGCTTTTTAGTCTATACAGAGACTCAGATCTAAATTCTACGGTACTCTGGTAAACGTGACCACTCATAACCTCGTACTTTACTACACCACCAAACTCTGCTCTAACCTCATCTGCAGCAACATCCTCTATCCCAGGATTAACCGTGTAGACTATCTCTATAACTTGGTTGTCAGCCATTGTAGCGTGACTCCACGGGTTTTACTAGCTTTCACGATAAGGATTATAGGGGTATTGCCTCACTTTTTAAATTTGTAGAAGCGGGGGTGCCCGAGCCAGGTTAAAGGGGGCGGACTCAAGACCGCATAGCCCAGGGGGAGATCCGCTGGCGTAGGCCTGCGTGGGTTCAAATCCCACCCCCCGCACTACCTCTTCACGTGCTTCCCTGATCCGGAAAGGGGTTCCCAAAGAAAGTACTCACAGGGCCTGGGTGTTAGCTAAGTTTTTAGGTTACATATAATCATTGTGTGAAGTGAAAGGATTACAGGGTCTGTTCCAAATTAGCTGCGGTGATGCGTAGGTTATGGTATTAGATGGTGTTAGAAAAGCATTAGCTAGTTTTCTTAGACAAAAAAGGGGCTATAAACAAGCAGTCGAAGAATTCATAAAGGAGCTACAGAAGGAACTAATCAAAGCTGATGTTAATATCAGAGTAGTCGTTGACATAACTAGGAAGATCAAGGAAAGAGCACTAGAAGAAGAACCACCACCAGGAGTTTCTAGAAAAGAATGGTTTATATCGATAGTATACGATGAGCTAACCAAGCTATTCGGCGGCGACAAGAGAGTAAATATTAGGCCGCCAAAGAAGCCGTGGATAATACTTCTCGTAGGGCTTCAAGGCTCAGGAAAAACAACTACTGCTGCTAAGCTTGCATACTTCTACAAGCTCGAAGGATATCGTGTTGGCCTAGTAGCAGCTGATACATATAGACCAGCTGCTTATGAACAGCTAAAACAGCTTGGTGATCAAGTTGGCGTGCCAGTATATGGCGAGCCTAGTAACAAAGACGCCGTTTCAATAGCTATGAAAGGAGTAGAGTATTTTGTGAGTAGCGGATTCGATATAGTTATCATCGATACAGCTGGGAGGCATCATAAAGAAGAATCTCTTCTTATAGAAATGAAGGAAATTAGCAAAAGAGTTAGACCCGACGAAGTGGTACTAGTAGTTGACGCTTCTATGGGGCAGCAGGCATATAGTCTAGCTGAGAAGTTCAACGAAGCGACTCCCATAGGTTCTATAGTGGTTTCAAAGCTTGATGGAACCGCCAAAGGCGGTGGTGCGTTATCAGCTGTAGCTGCAACTGGAGCTACAATTAAGTTTATTGGTACAGGAGAGAAGATAGATGAACTAGAAGTTTTTCGCCCGCCGAGGTTTATTGCAAGGATACTCGGCATCGGCGATATAGAGAGCTTAGTGGAAAGAGTAAAGAAGCTTAAGGTAGAACTGACAGAAAAAGATGTAGAAGAACTCCTTACTGGTAAAATATCGATG
>QMWW01000054.1 GCA_003661825.1 Thermoprotei archaeon | reverse complement strand
CCTCTTCATAGTAACTAGCTATGAAAAATCATTCGCTAAAGCAGTTCGCAATTTCCCTGGAGTCGACGTGGCTACACCTGCTAATCTCGGTATATTGCATCTAGCCCCAGGAGGAGAACCCGGTAGACTTACTGTTATTAGTCGTGAAGCACTAGATATGATAGCCTCTAGGTATACGGTGATTACTCCATGAGTGAGGATAGACTATATAAAATAATAATTAGGCCTGTACACAGTGAAAAAGCTATAAATATGATCGATAAGCAGAACACGTTGATATTCATAGTTGATAGAGAGAGTACTAAGCATGATATAAAGAGGGCTGTAGAACTCATCTTTGGAGTTAAAGTATTAAAGGTACGGACACTCATTACAAGTAAAGGCGAGAAAAAGGCTTATGTAAAGCTAGCTCCAGAATACAAAGCATCGGATATAGCTGCACAACTAGGCTTGATGTAGGCTATGGGTGGCAGAAATGGGTAAGAGAGTATTAGTACAGAGAATGGGGAGGGGTTCGCCGACTTTCAGAAGTCCGAGCCACCTAAGGGTAGGCCCTGCGAGATATCCTCCTCTACCCCCTGAAATAACTGTGAAAGGAAAGGTAGTAGAGCTACTACATGACCCAGGTAGATGGGTTCCACTTGCTAAAGTAGTGCTCGAAGAGGGCATGGAATTCCTGGTGCCAGCTGTAGAGGGAATGTATGTTGGTCAAACAATTGAAATGGGTCCTAGCGCTAGGATCGCTAATGGAAACATACTTCCTCTAGGCATGATTCCGGAGGGTACTCAAATAGCTAATATTGAGAAAAGGCCTGGTGATGGAGGCAAATTTGTAAGAGCTTCGGGAACCTATGCTATAATTATGGGAAGAAGTGGGAACAAGACTCAGGTCCAGTTACCAAGCGGTAAAATAGTGGAGCTCCCAAATACTGCTCGTGCAACAATAGGAGTAGTAGCGGGTGGGGGTAGACCGGAGAAACCACTGCTCAAGGCTGGGAATGCTTATCATAAATGGAAAGTTAAGGCTAGGAAATGGCCACGTGTACGCGGAGTTGCTATGAATGCTGTTAGCCATCCCCATGGTGGCGGAAGCCATCAACATGTAGGTAGACCTTCAACAGTTGCCCGTGAGACACCACCTGGTAGAAAAGTGGGACATATAGCGGCTAGAAGAACTGGTAGAAGGAAAGGTAGATAAGACTTAAGGAGATAATGGGTTTTATAGACTTACTTATAGGGTTAGGCTCTAACATTATAATACTCTATATCGATATGTACTTTCTAATAGACTTAATAAATGGTATTTTTACGGTATACTGAAGATGGAGTTCGAAGACCCCGTAGTTAAAAAAGTATATGATATCTATGGATCAGTTGTAAATACGCGTAAACCCGTTAGAGATCCCAAGAAGATATTAGAAGTGCTTAGAAGAGAGTATAAACTCATAGTTAAGCCTTACATAGTCTACATAACTATATCAGCGTTTATGAATAATAGACCAGTTTTGTTCGAGGGTCCTCCAGGAACGGGTAAGACAGAGATAGGAGAAGCTATACTCACTCTTTGGAGCGGGAAATCAGCTTTTGTTCTACCTTGTAGCGAGAATTATGATGAATACAGAGTTATAGGGGATTTTCACCCAGCTATAGCCATGGTCAAGGGCTTTAACGAGGAAAGCTTTATCCCTCGACCACTACTAGCAGCGCTGATAATGGATACTGGTGTACTGATAGACGAGATCCGTAGAAGTAGTGAGGAATTCCAGAACATGTTGCTTGACATAATTGATAAGAGAAGAATAGTTGTACCCGAGCTTAAAAAAGTGTACAAACAGTCCGGTACAGGATTTCAGATAATATTTACGAGCAATCCACTTGATATAGCGCAGAATGAATTAAGTGATGCATTTCTCAGAAGAGTTATAAGAATAGAATTTAGATATCCTTCAATGGAAGAAGAATACAACATTATAAAGCTCCGCTTAGGCACACTTATCAATAAATTGTCTAGTGAAATAATTTCCAAAGCGCTAAAGATCGTTAGAGAACTTAGACAAAAGGGAATGTATAAACCTGGAACAGCTGATCTCGTTTCTTGGCTTACATTGACAGCTTTATTAGCTGATGCAAAAGGAAAAGATAGAGCAGAATATATAGAACTATGTGAAGCTGGATACGCTACGTTGCTTAAAAATCCTGAAGACGAGGAAATAATAGATGAGCTCCTTAAGTGATCATAAAGATCAGGAGCATAGTATACTGAACCATGTAGAGAAGCATCTAGAAGACAGCATTAAAGAGTACTTTAATAGGATATATAGAAAAGAACGCTCAGTGGATAGAATGCTTATTCTTCTAAAACTGATACAGACCATTAAAAGTATTAGTGATGAGGAGCTTTCTGACCAGATAGTAGATGAACTACTTAGATCTAATAGAATAGTAGGATGTGAGCATAGGGACAGTGAACCCAGCGTTCTTAAGTGTAGCGGTAAAATAAATATCATAAAAAGGTTGCAAGGAAGGAGGAAGATTAAAGCTTCAGAGATATTTACTAGTAACATGAAAGCTCAAGATCTCCTTGACTATATATGGTTACGTAAACAGGGCTATCTCAGAAGAATGGAAGGAGGAAAATTGTACATCAACCCTAACCTGCACAGCAATAAGCTGATCGCGGAGGAAAATCGCACTGTAACACTTATGGATCTCGTGAAATACCTCAAAGAAATACCGAGTAAATTCTGGTCTAAGATAATTAATGAAAATTTGCTCAGAAAGCTTAACACCAGTGAGCTTGTAGAATTTATTACAAGGTTCCATGGATTCAATAGAAAAGTAGATCAAGATATTCTAGCAGAGATCAGTAGAAGATCTGCGAGTATGGCTGGTTTCTATTCTTCCGAATGGAAGTGGATTAAAGGAATTGTTAAAAAGATTGCGAAGAAAGGCGGACTAAGTAATTATCTTGGTCCATATAGTCTGCAGTGGCTTAACCCGGAAAACTTAGATCACAGGATCTTGGCTAAAGCGTTGCAGGATATACGGGAGCTTCCTTTAAAAGAGCGATGGAAGATTGTTTCAAAAATTAACAGAATTAGAGGCTATAGAGAGATAATTAAAGAACTCGATCCATTAACGCTAGCGATCATTAAAAATCCGGGAAAATTTGATACTAAACTGAAGAATAGGATCCTAATAGGACAGGCTCTAGCTTATTACTTAGACTATGCGTTAACGGGGAATAGACCTCTTTTAGATTTTGCGGTATATACGTTGTCAAAGATAGATCCTCATAACTTAGAACAAGGGTTAAGACCCATATATAGGTCCCTAATTTCGAGAGATCATAAATCCATACTCAGAAGCTTAAGTAAAGAATACCTAGCAGAGGCATTAGAATATCTATCTCAGAAGGTATGGGAGCATTTTTCAATGCATGGAGTAGACTACAATACTCTATGGAGAGCTATAAACCTAGGATACGAGATCATTAAGTATAGAATAAAAGGTACTGAAGCTATCGGTAAGTACAGAGAATCACCTAATATCGGTAAAGTATATTTAAAGAAAACAGTGTATAATTATATTAGACAGAATTTCTCTATCGTAAGACGTAGTAGGGAAAGGGTCTCTAGAATTATAGCAGTTATAGATGTAAGCGGTTCTATGCTTAGGCACTCTGTATGGGCAATTATATCGTTATCCGCCATTATACCTGTAATCAAAACTATTATATTATTTTCTGACAGCGTATATGTATCTAAACCTCCACGTAGAGCATCCAGAGGACTGGTACTAGACTACCTAGAAAAACTCTTTATCAATGGCTTCAAAGGGTACACCAACATAAGCTTAGCTCTGAGAGCACTTGATGCTATAGCAGGTAATAGCGATATTGCCGTTTTATTCAGCGATTTAGAACAAACAGTTAGAGATGTTGAACCATGGGTTGAAGCATCTAAATACTTATCACGAGGTAGCAGAAGACTAATTTTGTTTGTACCGCCTAGACATAGAACCGACATTGGAAGGCTTCTCACAAATGCTGGTGCAGAGCTAATCGTAGTGGACGACCCACTTAAGCTTCCAAGAATTCTCCGGAGAAAACTAAATCTTAAAATACGGGTAAACATATTTCCCTCTAAAGGGATTAAGTATTAGCACCTACATGGAACGGTAGTAGCCACAATAGTGGTAACGGGTGTAGTATAGTGTCTATAAAACTGGAAGTTCCGCCAGAATGGAGAAAATTCAGATATAGAGGTAAGACTCTAGACGAGTTACTAAACATGCCTATGGACGAATTCATAGAACTTTTACCAGCAAGGCAGAGAAGAAGTCTAAAGAGAGGTCTAACTAAAGCTCAAGTAAAGCTACTAGCTAAGATTAGGAAAATACGTCAAAAAGGCGAAATAGGTAAAAGAATTATTAAAACCCATGTTAGAGACATGATCATTCTCCCAGAAATGGTTGGATTAACGATTGCTGTATATAACGGAAGAGAATTTGTACCCGTTAGGATAATGCCTGAGATGATCGGTCATTATTTAGGCGAATTTAGCTTAACTACCAAGAAAGTACAGCATGGCGAACCAGGATTAAAGGCTACTCGTAGTAGCATGTTTGTTGCACTAAAGTAGTGGGTGTAAATCGTAATGCCTACATGGCACTATTCCTACAGGGTAGAGGACGAATCGAAGATCGCGAAAGCTGTACAGTTGGATATTCCTGTATCTATAAAAATCATGCGTGAAGTAGTAGCTGCGATAAAGGGTCTTAGGATCGGTGATGCCCGAAAGCTCTTAGAAGATGTGATAAAACTCAAACACCCGATTCCCTTTAAGAGATATAAGGGTAAACAAAGCCATAAACGCGGCTTGTCAGAAAAGTATAAATGGCCTATTGGAAGATACCCTGTTAAAGCCGCAAAGTACCTGTTAAAGCTTATCAACCAAGTTGAAGCGAATGCTGAGAACAAGGGGTTAGATAAGGATAAGCTAGTTATACTACATGTAGCTGCGCATAAAGGCATAACCTTAAAACGATGGATGCCTCGAGCATTTGGTCGAGCTACTCCTAAATTCAGGAGAACAAGCCATGTCGAAATAGTTGTAAAGGAGGCTTGATAGCATTGACTGGAGCACGTGTTAAATCATTCTTCATAGATTACAACATTAAGCGTGTTATGCTTGACGAGTTCTTGGCTAACTACTTTAAGGATGCTGGGTATTCTCATGTTCAGCTGTATAAAACACCAACAGGCTATCGTGTCGCTATATACGCAGAGTACCCTGGAAGAATAATTGGACGTGGGGGCAGCGTTATTAGGAAGTTGATGACTATTATGCAGACTCACTTCGGACTAGAAAACGTTAGCATAACGGTATCTCCAGCACCAGATCCGGATCTCAATGCAAGAGTTGTTGCTTTTAGAATAGTACGGGCTCTCGAAAAAGAGATACCATATAGAAGGGTGGCCATGGCTATGTTACGTAGAATAATGAATGCTGGTGCTTTAGGGGCCGAGATAGTTATTAGTGGTAAGCTTAGGACTGAACGTGCGAGGTACGAGAAATTCAGAGCTGGTAGAATATACAAGGCTGGTGAAGCCGTTGAGTACATGGTGGATAGAGCTGTTGCAAAGGCTCTATTAAGACCGGGAGTTTACGGTGTCGAGGTAATAATCGTTAAACCAGGTCAGAGAACGCCTGATTCCATAGAGCTGAAACCTGTAAAACCCGAGGAGCTTAGCGAATTAAAGCCTGCAGAGAGTGGTGAGAATCAATGAAGCCTAGTGATATAAGGAGAATGAGCAGAGAAGAAAGGATACGGAGGCTTAACGAACTTAGACTAGAACTTATAAAGTTAAGACTGCAAGCTAAACTTGGTACATTAACCAATACATCTAGAATTAGAAACATTAGGAGAGATATAGCTAGAATCCTCACCATAATAAGAGAAGAAGAGCTCGGTATTAAAAGGGAGTAGCGATGAAGCATTCTAAGAGAAATATATACTACCACGAATTAATAGGTTTAGATGTTGAAGTACTGGAATATCCAGATACGAAACTTGTTGGTCTAAAGGGAAGAGTAGTTAATGAGACACTTAAAACCCTCGTTATAGAAACGGATAGGAAAAGGCTCATACGCGTTCTAAAAGAACATGGGACATTTAGATTCTCCACTCCTAGTGGGGTAGAGGTAACCGTTAGAGGTATAAGGTTAATAGGTAGGCCAGAAGATAGGTTAAAGAAGATTATGAGGTAGTATATCATGAGTACTAGTGCTAGAAACATAGGCATTCCAGGATTAAGGCCTCCGGAGAATGCATGCAATGATCCTAAATGCCCATGGCATGGACATGTCAAAGTACGTGGTCAAATACTTAAAGGCATAGTTGTCAAGACCCGTATGCAGAGGACGGTTGTTGTTAGACACGATTACCTATACTATGTTAAAAAGTACAGGAGATACGAGAAAAGACATACACATATACATGCTCATAATCCACCTTGCATCAACGCTGAAGAAGGTGATGAAGTCATAATTGGGGAGACTAGACCTCTGGCTAAAACAGTAGCATTTGTCGTGTTACAAGTTGTTAAGAAAGGTGGTGAAAAGTAATGCCGAAAAGAGCAGCTGGTAAACCGGCTTTTTCGAGAAGGCATATTAATACAGGGCTGCAAGCGGGTTCCTATGTTAGAGTAGCTGATAATAGCGGTGCAAAAGAGGTCCTGATAATAGGAGTACCGGGCTATAGGGGTAGGCTAAGACGTATTCCACCAGCAGGTGTCGGGGATATGGTAGTAGTATCCGTCAAGAAAGGAACTCCTGAAATGAGAAAGCAAATAATGAGAGCGATCATTATCAGGCAGAAGAGACCCTACCGTAGACCAGACGGTACCTGGATAGCTTTTGAGGATAACGCTGTAGTTATAGTTACACCAGAGGGTACCCCTAAAGGAAGCGAGATCCGCGGACCTGTTGCAAGGGAGGCAGCTGAAAGATGGCCTCAGGTAGCTAACATCGCTACCATGATCGTGTAGGTGGTGAACCTTCGTGACGTTCACGTCCTCGGCTAAACCGGGTAAGCAGCGAAAAGCCGTTTATCAAGCATCGCTACATAGGTTAAGGAAGCTGTTCAACGCTCCTCTTAGTAAGGATTTACAAGAAAAGTATGGCGTAAAGAGGCTTCCAGTTAGATCGGGTGATGTAGTGAGGATTATGAGAGGGGATTGGAGCGGTCATGAGGGTAAGGTAGTTAGAGTTGATACTAAGCGTGTTAGAATATTTGTAGAAGGAGTCCAAATGAAAAAAGTTGATGGAACCCCCGTTTACTACCCTATTCATCCGAGTAAGGTAATGATTATTAAGCTCGATTTGAGTGATAAGTGGAGAAGAACCATAATCGAAAGAAGAAGTGGAGGAAAAATCGAAGAAGCGGAGTCTAAGGAGGAGCTGGGTAGAGGGGAAGAGGTGATAAGTAGTGGCTAGAAT
>QMWW01000053.1 GCA_003661825.1 Thermoprotei archaeon | reverse complement strand
GGCGCTATGCTAGCTGCTACGAAATGCCCCTTCCCTTTGTTCACGAGTGTTTCCAGATTATTCCGTCTGGATGCATATACATACTCTACGTACCGATAGATCTAGAGATCGAGGAGAAGGCAGGACTCCAGATAACCTTCGATATCGAGCTCAGTACAATCCTAATCCCAGAGGCTATAGCTAGGATAGGGAGTGAGCTACTTTTAGAGTACCTGCGTAGAGTTCTGGATACGGCTAGGAGTCTAAAGCATTCGTGTAGAAAGTATACGTATACGGATCTTGTGGTTCTAGACTACGCTATGCGTAATCCGCTATTCAGGTATAGAGAGCTAGCTAGCGCTCTAGGTATAGCGCTATCCGCTATCAGGAAGAGTGTATCTAAGCTCGAGGATCTTTGTCTTGGGTATAGTATTGCAACCTCTCGTCAAAGAGTGGAGTTGATCGTGCTGCTTAGATTCGTAACGCAGAGAGATCTAGTTGCATATCTACTGGATACGATGATAAGGAAGTACCTAGTCAAAGCGTACATCTCGTTCCGTGGCTATGTGCTTACAATGCTGAACAGCTTGAATGCTATCCATAGCCTTGCTGAGTATAGAGATAACATAGTAGCGTACTTCCTATCTACGTACAGCGTAAACCATGGGGGTATCCCCCACGTTAAGAACCTAGAGTATATCCCTAGAGATAGACAGTGGAATTACAGTACGCTGATAAACACATTGATAGCGTTAAGCAGTGATAGACCCATTGCTAGAGCTGTGCCATGCCATAGACCTAGCGCTATGTAGCTCGATACTTCCTGAGAATTCTGTATATCGTTGCTCTCGAGAGGCCTACCTCCCTAGCTATCTGCTTAACTGGTATCCCGGAGCGGTACATGTTCACGATCTTTAGCTCTAGAGCTCTTCTCTTCAAATCATTGCCTCTTTGCTCACTACCAATGCTATCAGACTTGGATACCCACACAGGTTTAGATGGTGTAGCGCGCTCAAGGTGCTTCAGGATCTCGCTAAGGGTGTTCTCGATACTTACAACCCTATCTAGAAGGCTATCCCTAATCCTCTGAACCTCGCTACGAAGAGCTTCGCTACCGCGTTCTAGACTACTCAATCTCTTGTTTGTCTCAGTCTCAAGTCTCGCAATACGCTTCTTCAGCCTCACGATCTCAAGAGTCTCAAGTAGTACCACCATGAGAAGCCCTGAGACGAACGCTATCGCTATCAGATCCAATGGTCTCAGCCCCGTGAGACCGTGAGACTCTGGCTGAGACCTGAGACACCATAGCCTATGGTGAGACCGTGGAGTGTAGATAAGTCGTGAGACCATTGCCGCAGGCTATCACCACAGATCTATGGTGATTCTACGAGCAGCTTCGCTGGATATATCCAGCGAAGTTCCTCTATCCTAGAGTAGCTTCTATCGTAGCTTGCTAGAGTATCTCTCTGCGCTATCGCTGTAGCTGCATGAAGTGAGTCGAAGTATGTTATGCTGTAGCGCTCCCTCAAGCTTTGCGCTATAGCCAGATGTGATGGCGATGGTGTGAGAACTCTGATTCCGTAGAACTCTAGCAGCTCGCTAAGCTCTCTATAGAACTGCTCTAGATCTCTAACAACAATCCTCCTAGACGATACAAGTAGGTCTAGCTCTACCAGCGAGTATGGTGACAAAGCTAAGGGTCTAACCCTCTTGACAATCTCAACGACCTCTCTATGGTGTTTCTCTGTGCTTAGTATGAGCGATACAAGGATATCGGTCTCGACTACTACCATCTCTCGTTAAACCTCTTCAGCAACTCTTCCTCGGCGGCTTTCCTAAGGCTAGAGATCTCCGCCTCTATATCGCGAGGACCATCGATTACGAGCGACTCTATTCGCTCGATAGGATCCTTAATAGGTTCAATTACTATCCTATCCCCTTCAACACGTATCCTAGCTAAGCTCTTCAACCCAACTCGAGCTCTGATATCGCTAGGTATCGTGATGCGACCACGTTCGTCAACACGTACAATAGATTCCACTGTCCCACCAAGTATGAAATCCACTGTCCCACATATATCCTCTAGCCTAGCTAGATCCATCACCATAAATCCGTGGTGCTGCAGCGCGATATAAACCCGCTCTCTATCTAGGGAGCTGTGAATATTCTCAGAAGAGCTGTATCCAACCTAGTCGCTCTAGCTATAGTTACGAGCATACTGGCGAGCGCAGGTATCTACCTACTTGCTAAGGTTGCTGAGAGCTACGGCATTGTGCGCTCAGCTATAGAAACCGATAGCAAGCAGCCGCTTGCTATCGCTAGGTGCTGGAACATTAGCGGTGCATGGATATGTGCTGTAAAAGCGCTCAACATCGTGAATGGCTCTCTAAGGGTAGTGACATCGCTTGGAAACACCATCGAAATAGGCTCTCTGCAGCTAGATCCTGGCGATGTCAGGGTATTCAAGCTCTATCTACGTGACAACGAATCTCCGAGAGCTCTCATGGTGTCTACCGGTAGGCTAGTCTATGTATACCCTATAGGGAGGTGATTCTCTATGGCACGGTATCTACGTGGCCAGGGAGAGTATATGGTTGCTCTAGTAGCTACAGCATCGATGATTATGCTGATCACGCTCGGTACAGTGATTGGGGCTAACTTAGAGAGGTACGCTCTTCTAGCTCGCGAGATTGCTGAAAGCGGTACCGAATTCCTAGAGCTGGAGTTGGAGGACTCTAGCCTCGTTATCGATCGTGGAGACGCTTACGCTATAGCGCTGATCTACATCTGTAGAGATAAAGTATCTATTGTGAGCCTCGATAGCCCTATCCACCTATCTAGCGGATATAGAATGGTACTAGAGGAGCTGAAGGGGTATAGCGCTGTAGAGGAGGAGCTCGAAGCGGTATGCGTAGTGACGGATAAGCTAAACCTATTCTGCTCACCACCAATCAACTCTACTGCGACCCCTAGCGAGATCCAGGAGCTTATGGATGAAATGGAGGAGCTTGAGGATCTAGCTAGCGGAGGTGTGTACGCAGCTCTGCTAGCGAAGATGTTGAGCACCTCAGACTATCTATCCATAGTCAATAACTATATCCCCATCGGCTACTCCGAAGCTGTGTACGAGTGGTGGTTACGCTACCTAGGTATAGCCGCAAGCTTCCGCATCTCCGACGATGGAGATCGAGTTTACTATACCGTGTCTATATGCTACAGATTCTGGCATGACTGTCAGAAGTTCTCTGGCGAGATAGCTACTGGATGTGGTTTTAGCAAGAGCGTTAAGCTAGGTAACTACTCTAAGAAGATTCGCTATGGCGATACCCTGCTTCTGACCAACATAGAGGTCTACTACAGGATAATCCGGCCCGACTGTAGCTACATACTGTTCCTACTACCGAGCGTATACGTTAGCTACACCACTAAGCCAGCTATCAACGGATTGAAGATTGTGCAGTTCTTCGAGCCTAAGCACTACACATTCATGACCAGGATCTATAGTAGGTACAGCGGTGCACCAGGGGTTTTCGCATCTCTCGATATTGCTTACAGAGACGATCCGCCAGTATACATAGAGATAGTGTCTAAGCCTAGTACTAGAGCTACAGAGGATGGAACATATATCTATACACAGCCCCTGAACAGCGTTGAGTTTAGGTACAGATTCTACGTTGATGATGCCTACAGGTGGAGCTACTGCAAGTTTAGAGCAGGCGAGGAAACCTATCAGACCATGGGGATATACATACCGATGCCCTACGACTACAACCCATTTAAATCTATTGTGGTACTAGTCAAGCCCTGGGGCTAGCAGGTGTCTAAAGCTCCTCGAAGGCTCATACCGGTATCAGAGGATCTGGTGGATAGGATTATCCGCATCTCCGAAAAGCTTGGTGTCCCCTTTAGGGATCTTCTAGAATCCCTGATCTCTAGTGTCTTGGATATCGTTGAGTACGATATGGATATGGCTAGAGCCCTAGAGATTATCGATGCGCTCTGGGATCTCATTAGGATAAGCGGTGTGCTACTACCGAGAGAGGCTGTCTACAGGATAATCGATGCTGTTAGCGATAGCGAGCTCGAGGAGATTATGCGTATACTTAAGCACGCTTGTAGATGGTATGCAGAGCTATCTAGACTGAAACGTGGTGCTAGCCTAAGGGATCTCAAGATTCTTCTATCTGCGTGGTTTCCAGATGCATCTATAGACATTAGGTCTTCTCCTACTGGTGCCAAGATAGTTATCTCCTCCATGAACTACTCGGAGAGAGTTCTCTGTATAGTTAGAGAGGTAGCAGTTGAGTTTCTAAGGTCTCTAGGCTATAGAGTTGTATCGGCTGAGAGTGGAGAGGGTATTGTATCGCTGGTGGTAGAGATTGGCTCTAGAGAAGAGAGTGCCTAAGAGGAAGACTCTGACTATAGACAGGTCTACAGCAGACGTCATAAAGGAGATCGCTAATAGGCATGGGCTAACGATATCTACCTACATGAAGAAGCTAATCGATAGAGTGCTAAAGCTTGAAGAGCTTGGGATATTTGCTCCAGCAGCTCTAGATGAGCTCTATGTACTGTACACCCTCAGCCAGTTTAAGTTCGTTCCGATACCTATAGACTTCCTAGATAAGGGCATTGATCCCGCTAGAGCTAGATCCCTGGGTATGAGGATAGGCACTGTTCTGAAAGAGCTTGGTACAGATATCGAGATGGTTGTTGAGGTTCTGTGCAAGCTCTATGGAGTAGCGATATCTTCTGGAGACAAGCTGATTATAGTCCCAACAGCTGAGAATGTGAAGTCTCTAGCCGAGCTTGTTAAGGGTATTGCAGCTGGTGGCGGTCTAGAGGTTGAGGAGAGCGGTGGGGTTTTTGCTATAAGGGTTAGGAAAGGTGTTGAAAAACAGGTTGTTTAAGTAGGAATCTAACCTGCTAGCTTCTTAACCATCTGGATGGTTGTGTAGATCGATGCGGCTGCAGCGATTAGCGCTAGTATCAGAGTCACTACGATTAGGGTTGTCAGCTCGCCAACCTTAGCTTCTACAGCGCTCTTCACCGTATCGATCTTGGTGCTTAGATCGCTTACGCTCTTAGATACATCGCTTACCGTGGTCTGGAGACCACTAACAGTATTCTTCACAGCCGTCACATCGCTTGCAACACCCGATACAGCATCCAGCACATCGCTCTTCACCTTAGAGATATCGCCCTTGAGCGCAGCGATACTGCTAGATATCTCCTCTAGCTTCGTGCTGATCTGGGCAAGGTTCTTGGATAGAGCATCTATAGCTGCCTTGTTGTTGCTCACGCCAGTAGCTATCGCGCTCAGCTGGTCCTTCAGTCCATCAACCTTCGATACGACTGCATCCATCTTACCGCTTACAGAGTCTAGCTCTCCAGACATACCCTCGATAGCTATCGTTAGTGTGGATAGGCCGCTCTTGATCTCTTCCAGGCTCTTTGATATCTCTTCTAGGCTCTCAGACACTGTAGCATAGGCAGTCTCTAGTTCAGAGATCTTTGCCTGTAGATCGCTAACCATGGTGTTGATTGTGGATATCAGGTAGTCATAGGATACCAGAGTAATAGTGCCTACGTCTACGGTCTTACCAGTCTCTACACTGACCTCAGTCTCTACGCTCTTGTATCCAGGCTTGGATATGAGCAGAGTATAGCTACCCTCCTCAATTGTTATGGTGAACTTGCCCTCGGTATCGGTATAGGCTTTAGCACCAGTCTCTAGAACCAGAACCTCTGCACCTACAACAGGCTTACCACTCTCGTCAACCACCTTACCGGTTACGGCTCCTGCAGGTACTAGCTCAAAGTATGTCTCCTTGATCAGAGAGCCATAGTATACTCTAACCGTGTACTTTCCGTAGATCCAGTTCTCGTAGGGTACCTCAGATGGTAGTTTGACCTCAGCTCTATACGTGCCATCGCTACCCACTTTCACTATAGCGAAGTGGACTTCAACACCGTTCGGGTTGAGCACTGATAGCCCTATATGCTTGCCAGCAGGACCACTACCGGTAATCACAACAGTTTCTCCAGGTCTGTACGTGCTCTTCTCTACACTTACAGTGAGCTCCTGTGCATAGCTAGCTACTCCGCTAACTGCTGTTGCTAGTACCAGTACTAGGAGTATTGCTAAAGCTGTGGTTCTACCCATATACATACCCCACACCTATACATAGAGATACATATGCGAGATTCGGAGACCGAGATACGAGGATCTGGATGGAGTGCGTATAGGGAGTAGGGAGAGGAGAGGTAAACACGTAAAAATTGTTTTTGTGAAATGCATTGCCTAAGCCCCTTACTCCGCGACAGTTATGGTGTATGTGTATACTGGCTCCGGTGTCAACACGATGGTTCTCTCAGCAGGTGATAGGCCCTTGACTACGTATATGTTCACCGTGTAGGTACCTGGTAGCTTCGGCACGAAGGTGAACATCACATCAGCAGAAGCACCGCCAGCAATCGGTATCTTCACTGCCTGTACAGCTACTGTTACACCGTTCGGATCCTGTATCACAGCAATCACAGCCATGGTCTGCGTCGTTGGAGCGCTATTGCTTATAGTCGCTATGATACCAGCTCTGGTACCGACCTTGAACGCCGTTACGGTCTCACCAGTATCGGGGCTCACCATAGTGAAGCCAGTTACACTCATAGGAGTCTCGGTAGGTACTCCAACCATCACCGTGTAGGTGAAGGTCTTGGACTCTTCAGTGATTCCATAGTCAGCTGGGTACTTGTCTGTGTACTCAATGGTTATGGTATCTCCAAGCTCAGCATAGACTCTACCACTGCCAATCTCACTGCTTATCAGCACCTCGCCAGTGAATACACCGGTATCTGGACCAGTCTCGGTTAGCGGTATCTGGACTCCTATTGGGTCAGACGATGAGTAGACTCTCACAGTTATCGACTCTTCCTCATCGGGTTTCGTATTGGCGTCCGGATCCTCAACGGTTATGACAATCCTCTCGCCAATATTGTAGAACTTCTTGTCAGTGCTTATCACCGGATCCCAGCTCACAATCTTCACAGTAACTATCTTGGCTATAGCACCACCAGTAGCGCTATACGGATCTCTGTAGATGATCTGTATCTCCTTACCTATGTACTCGCTTGGATCTCCAAGATCGGTGATGTCCAGAGACTCGTGGAATACACCGGTATTTACATCAGTCTCCTGAACTTCCTTTGGACCCCATCCAGGTAGGAAGGTGCCATCCCATAGCCTCACATACACCTCCACAGAATCAGCTTTATCTGGATCGAAGTTTTCGTCGGGATCGACCACCGTGATGTTTAGAGTTGTTGCTGGACCTACCTCTAGCCTATCCTCAACACCATTGACAAGTAGCACACCTGTGAAGCTCTTTATAGTTAACGACACACTATACGTGTATGCATCTGGCCAGTCTGACATTGTTCTAACAGTATAGGTCGGCGTTTCGTCCGAGTACTCAATAGTTACTGTAGTAGCTGGCTTTCCTACGCTTCTATTGACAGCGAATGTAACTGTGAATACACCGGTGT
>QMWW01000052.1 GCA_003661825.1 Thermoprotei archaeon | reverse complement strand
AGTATATGGTGTTGAAGCTAAAGTCTTCGATAAAGTCAAGCAGAGAGTAGCTGAAGTATTTGCAAAAACCAGGTTTGAATCATTAACCGAAGGATACCAGCCTTGAATACCCAGCTCTTTTTACTACTAATACCCTATGTATTTCTCTTCACCTCTATACTCTATAAGAAACGGCACCGTATATTAAGGCTCCTAATGTATACTTCTATAGCTATAATAGCTACATACCTCTACTCTAGTAGAAGCATAGACGCTATTTCACTAGTACTTGCTTTGCCATCTACATACGTTTCTCTATTCATTTCGCTTTATACTGATACATATAGTGAAGAGAACAGATATCCCCCTTATTTACCCGTTTTAATCGACTCGTTCTCGTTAACAATGATTAGCGCTTTTATAGCGCCAAACCTTCTTGGCTTAGTAACTATGTGGACTATTGCAGAGCTAGTAGGGTTTATACTGGTTAGTATAGGGGAAAAACACAGCATAGAGGGTGGTACAAAGGCTTCTAAGATCTTCCTCTTCATCTCTACTATGAAGTTTGAATTATCTGTGTTCACGCTGATAGCTATAGCGTCTTTAACTGTAGTAGGAGCTAGTACTGCCGTAGCGTGGTATGAGCCACTAACTATTCCATACTGGGAGCTAGCAAAGCTAGGGATAGAGATCCCTCTTTTCGCACTACCACTAGCTATAATAGGCTTTATTACAAAAATGGGGCTAGTACCACTACACTTCTGGCTTCCAGAAGCACATAGCGTTGCACCCTCGCCTGCATCAGCACTCCTAAGCGGTGTAATGACTGCAATGGGAGTTTATGGCTTACTAAGGTTAGTCGAAATCTATACTATGGATCACACGTTCTTGGTCTATACACTACTACTCTTAGGTTCTCTCTCCATAATATATGGAGGACTTCAATCAGCTATTCAACGCGATGGGAAAAAACTGCTAGCATATAGTACTATAGCGGGTAATGGGTTTACAGCACTAGCCTTATCGTACTACGTGTATACATTTTCACCAATAGGTCTTGCAACACTATTAGTAGCCGTATTGTCGCATATGGGGTATAAAACCACCTTGTTCCTCAATACTGGTCTACTAGAACAAATGACCGGGTTTAGGTATATTCATAGATCCCGTGGCTTAGCTACTATAACCCCCTTAGCATCGGCTGGAGGACTACTTGCACTATTCTCACTAATAGGAATACCGCCTACGGCCGGGTTTACCGCTAAGTTGCTCTTGCTAATAGAATTAATAAGTTCTTTAGATGCTGTAACGGGGCTTTTACTACTAGCATCTATAGCGTATATAGTGATTAGCGTTATCATAGCACTAACTTATGCTAAAGTATACTTTGGAGAACCAAGCAGTTTACTGGGATTTGGTAACAGGAAAATAGGGGTTTTACAGGAGTATTCAGCGCTTCTAACAGGGGCTTCAAACATACTCTTCGTGCTAGTTATAGCTGTTTATCCCGGCCTATACCAGTACCTAACCTTCTACGTGCTTTCCTCCCCCCTAGTGTTGTTAATCGCGTATCTGTTCATAACAGTAGCTAGGAGGAAGGTGTGATGGAGGCGTTCAGATATATATACTATCTCGTATTAGTTGCTCTAGCTACCATAGGAAGTCATATTGTTGATAAAGATCCTAGGGTGAGTAAAGTATTAAGAGCACTGGCATTTATCTCACCTATAGTATTAGTGTATTTAACGGGTATACGGCTAGATCTTATAAGTGCGCCATTTCTACTGCTAGCTATTGTATGCTCGATAGCTATTAGCTTACATACCGAAGGATATCTAAGAATACTGTTCGGTAAAGTATCTCCTCTACAATCGATAGTTGACTTAACACTATTGTTCATTATACTCTTCTTCACTACACAGAGAGTAGGCGAGTTTATCATATTCTGGATTATTGTAGAACTCATGGGGTCCCTCTTAGTAATACTTGAACGCGGTATAAGGAACTTTGGCGTCGCAATCAAGTATCTCATAGTATGTGTTTCTGCGGGTGATATATCGCTATTTACCCTGCTAGCAATCATAGCCGTAAAGATAGGGTTTGGAAATGCTATAGTATTAGAATTTAGCCGGTTACCAAGCCTAGGTATAGAGCTTGACCCTTTCCTCACATTTCTGATCCTGATAGGCTTTACAGCTAAACTCGGACAAATACCCTTACACTTCTGGTTACCAGATACATATACCGAGACGCCAAGTCCCGGTACAGCTATTTTCAGCGCGCTTATGTCCAAGATGGCTGTTTTTGCTATCTTGAGGATATATCAGTTCTTTCACGTAGATACCATGACCTATATCGCTATGCTCTTAGTACAAGGAATATTAACAGCCATATACGGCGCTTTGACAGCTACTATGCACAGCGATCTCAAACGTATTATGAGCTATAGCTCCATGGGACACTACGGCGTAATGACCATAATTTTATCACTAATACCGCTAAACCCGGATTTATTCACTAAACTTGTACTACTCTATGCTCTCTATCACGGCTTTGTTAAAGCACAGATATTTACAAACATAGCTACTATAGAGCTATTAACTAATACAAGAGACATCTATAGGATAGGCTACTTAGGCACAATGGTTCCAAGGATCTATGGATCATCTATTGTAGCATTTCTATCATTAATAGGAGTACCGCCTGCACTAGGATTCTATGCCAAAGTGCTACTACTCGTTAGTATATTTGCACTACTACCAGCATATCCAGTAATAGCTCTAGCGGGGCTTATCAGCGTAGGCCTCTTCTCAGTATTCTCGCTTGTCTACTCAATGAAGTACCTGTCAGTATATACGTCATCGTATAAGTCAAAGCCTAGGAGGACTCCAGCTGCTATTACAGGGCTTCAAGTATGGAGCGAGATAGCGCTAGCTGCTTCAACAATAGCTATAACGCCGCTAGCTATAGCATTGGGGATAAACAGCTTCATAGATCCGATAATCATAGGGTTTTACGTACTCGGCGTAGCATCTCTAGTGCTTGTCTTTACGCTGAAGACCAGAGTAGTCGGTAAAGAGGCACGCATATGGCTCGGGGGTGTTGAGGTATGAGCCTATTAATAGGCTCTGTGCTGAGGCATCTAGAAAGACTTTTAAAGAAGATGAAGACTGGGGCCGTCCTATTTAACTACTCTATACCAAGTACAATCGAATACATTCTAGCAAAGTTAGCGTACTATGGAAATAAGCTCTTAGAACTAATAGTATATTTCGCTAAACGGGTCTCCAGACTAGCAAACCTTCTACAGATCTCGATGATCGATTCAATGATAGTGGCTTCTCTTTGGTATGGATTCTTGGTTCTAGCTTTAATGCTAATAGTCCTGTACCTTTACATAGTAGCGGGGGATTAGGCTTGATAGAAATCGCAGGAGTATCCATACTAGTTGCATTATTCATTCCAACGCTGCTTGATGGAGTTGAGAGAAAAATAAGGGCTAGGATACATAGTAGGATAGGGCCGCCTATTCTCCAAACCTGGTACGATGTGTTAAAGCTGTTTGGCAAAGACTTTTTTGTACCTGCAAATGCCGTTCATACGGTGATGCTATTATTTATGAGTTTAGCTATACAGATACTACTCATCGGTTATACATGTATAGCTGTAGTAGCACCTATTACGCCATATGATCTAGTAGTTATAGCTGTACTAGCTATTATATCACAGGCTGCTTTCATATCCATACCACTGACTATAGCAAACCCGTTCTCGATAATAGGAGCTTCACGCGAAATAGTACTTATGCTAGTCAATGAAGGAGCGTTCTTAGCACTAGTAGGGCTTTACGCATACTATACCGGGATCACTGCCTTTAGCAGTATAGGCGGGGCCTCTCCAACATTATACACACTACTTACAATATTCGCTCTCTATATCTTCAGCTATGTAGCTAGCAGTAGGATCCCGTTTGACATAGCTGAGGCAGAGCCCGAAATAGCCTCAGGCTTACTTATTGAGCTTAGTGGTCCACTTCTAGGGGTATTCCTCTATACTCTTCATTTGAAGAGGTTCTTCTTCAAACTGTTTGCATCACTCCTATTACTCGCTCTATTCATTAAAACAGGAGCACTACTCCTAGCATCATCTATAGTCCTAACTATTGTGCTATGGCTAGTATATGCTGTTATAGCTAATATACTTGGAAGGAGCAGAGTAGATCTAGCGTCAATAACACTATTAAAGGCATATTTGGTAATTATAGCATTATCCGTTCTAGGCTACTTCTTGGAGGTGTAGTAGCGTAGTGGTAAATAAGCAGATAATAGACAACTATAGAGAACTCGCACTATCTCTCGGTGCAAGCGACTTTGCCCACAGCGGTGATACGGTGTATATAGTAGTTGATAGAGAGAGGCTAAGGGGCTTAGCTGAAGCTTTGTACTGGAAAAAGAACTGCTACTTTAGAACCTGTGCAGCAACCGATGAAACTAAGATTAACGGATTCCTAGCTCTCTACCATATATTTGGCGATGATAGAAATGGCTTAAACATAGTTGTAAAAACCTATACTGAACCCAATAACCCGGTTATACCTAGCATAAGCGACATAGTTCCAGCGGCAGATTGGTGTGAACTAGAAGCCTACGACCTAGTAGGTGTAGAGTTTAGCGGTAGAAAGCTATACAGATTCATGCTTCCTCCAACATGGCCTAAGGGTCTTTATCCCTTACGTAAGGATACACCATACAATTATAGGCCGGGGCTACCAGTATCGGGTGAAAGAATCAGCGAATCACCCGTATCTGCAGTAGTGCCTGTTGGGCCGTATCACCCAGCGCTCCATGAGCCAGAGTACTTTGAGCTATACGTTGAGGGAGAGAAAGTAGTAGATGTTAAGTACAGAGGCTTCCATGTACATAGAGGTATCGAAAAACTAGCTGAAACTAGGATGACCTATCAACAGATAAACTTTCTAGCAGAAAGAATATGCGGAATATGCGGATTCGAACATAGCGTTTGCTATGCACAAACCGTTGAAAAAGCAGCTAAGATAGATGTACCAGAGAGAGCTCTATTTATAAGAAGCATAGTCTTAGAAGTAGAAAGAATCCACAGCCACCTGCTATGGATCGGGGTTGCGGCACACCTTCTAGGATATGATACAGGCTTTATGCATTCATGGAGGATAAGAGAGCTAGTAATGTATTTAGCCGAGCTATTGACAGGTAGCAGAAAAACCTATGGAATAAACCTAATTGGTGGTGTTCGCAAGGATATAAACGAAGAGAAGAAAAAGAAGATCCTAGAAACACTTGAACTCGTCGAGAAAGATTTCAAAAAGCTTGTAGACACGATGCTGGGTGTTCCAGAGCTCGTTAAGAGGCTAAAAGGTACTGGAATACTTCCCAGGGAGGAAGCTAGAAAACTATCTGTGGTAGGACCAGTAGCTAGGGGCTCGGGATTAGACCGAGATATTAGACGCGACCTACCCTATGCAGCCTACAGCTATGCCGAGTTCAAAGTGCCAGTATATGATGATGGCGATAATCTATCTAGGCTCTTGGTTAGAGTAGACGAGGTACTTGGAAGCATATCTATCATAAGACAGCTACTAGACCAGCTTCCCCGCGGAGAGATCATGGCAGAAGACATAGAGATACCGGAGGGAAGAATAGCGACATCATCTGTAGAGGCTCCACGGGGTGAGAATGTACACTTCATCATAACAGGAAGAGGAAAGCCGTATAGATGGCGCATACGTGCTCCTACATATCAGAATATACCAGCTCTTAAGATCATGCTCGAAGGGGAAAACCTAGCTGATGCTCCATTAACTATTGCTAGTATAGATCCCTGTTTCTCCTGCACAGACCGCATATATGTTATCCGGGGAGGAAACAGGTACAGAATGATTCTACCTAGAAGATACTAAGGGTGTCTATTGATGGGGAAGCTTGGTTTCGTTAAGATCCTCGTGATAGCGGCTGAAGCAGGCCGTGTAACCCGGAAGTATCCCTATGAGCCCCCGCTCGTTAGTAGCGATTTCAGAGGGAAGATAGAAATAGATGAAACAAAGTGCATTGGTTGTGGTTCATGTGTACTAGCTTGCCCGCCGAATGCACTGGTAATGAGTGATGAAGGAGAAGGATATAGAGTTTTGAAGTACTTCGTAGGACGGTGCATATTCTGTTGGAGATGCATAGATGTCTGCCCCGTAGATGCTATAAAAGGTACACGCGAATTCGAGCTAGCCACTGATAATGTAGAGGATCTGGACGAAGCCGTGATTCACAAGAGAGCCTCTTGTACAGAGTGTAATGGATTATACTCTACTGTGAAGCAAAAAGCCTATGTTATGGAAAAAGCGCCTATCACCGAGAACTACGTAGATAAATGCCCTGAATGTAGAAGAAACAAGTTACTTAGAGCGTTTGAGAAGAGAAGGGGTGGCGAGAGCCTTGAGTAGATTCCTTAAAAAAAGCATCTGGATATTCCACCTAAATACTGGAAGCTGTAATGCATGCGACATAGAGATACTTGATGTTTTAACCCCCTTTTTCGACGCCGAGAGATTTGGGGTAAAGCTCGTAGTTAGCCCTAGGCATGCTGATGCCATACTAATGACGGGCCCTGTCACTATTGAAAGCTTGCCTAAAGTCGTTAATGCTATAGAAGCTGTTCCCCGCCCACGCATATTAATAGCTATGGGCTCGTGTGGAGTGGGAGGAGGTATTTGGCATGATACATACTCAACTATTGGAGGGGTTAGAGAGCTTTTAAAAATACTAGAAAAGCGGGGTATAGTAGTAGATCACGTCTACTATATACCGGGATGCCCTATTAGGCCGGAAGCCATAATCTATGCGATAGGGCTTATAAAAGGTCTAGTAAAGAAGAAAGCTAAGATGAAGGTGAAAACAGCTGAGTAAAGTAGTAGTATATAAATGCACTATTGATAGCCCCGTAAAACAAGGCTTTCCACGACACCATATATCGAAGATAAGTAGATGTGTAAAACAGGATGAGTATATACTAGAAGAGCTGAAAAGCATAATACCAGAGTCCATGTTCTCCATCTTACTAAGAAGCGGTGAAACAGTCATAGTGGAGAAAGAGTTAATCACTAAGATTTTAGGTATAGAGCCGTCACCGCAAACTTACATTAGGCTAGTCATCGAACACAGCAACATGTAACACCAAGAATTTACTCAATGGGAATAATGTATTAATGATCATGAACCATAACTAAGCATTGAATTAAAAACTACTGCTTCACGAAACATTCTTATCGCTATCCACGATCTAACACGTATGTTAGATCTCAACATGCGAGAGACTGTGATTGGGAAATGATGTAAGAGGTAGATGGTAAAACATCAGTACAGTTGTTTTATACCTCAAACCTAGGGAAGATATATGTATTGAATAAATGAGCATAGATGTGCCCTAACATCAGTGCAAAAGATAAATACGATCTTA
Organism: Thermoprotei archaeon; assembly: GCA_003661825.1. Lineage (GTDB taxonomy): Archaea > Thermoproteota > Thermoprotei_A > Sulfolobales > Desulfurococcaceae > QMWW01. Next base: position 75 of record QMWW01000052.1, on the reverse strand, counting down.
ATAAGCACAAAGGTTGACTCAAAAGAATACATCTTTAGCAACTCGTCAAAGATTTGTTGACCAGAAAACCAGAGT
>QMWW01000051.1 GCA_003661825.1 Thermoprotei archaeon | reverse complement strand
TGCTAACCCTACCGATAACTATAATGCTGGGGATGACGCTAAGGTATACTATATATATGATTACCGGGATCTAGGCTTTAGAGGTGCGCGGTTTTGTCCACCTGGTTTTGGGTTGCTGGTAAAAGGGAGAGAGAAGTTATACTGAGGAGTATAGAGCACCTGGATAAGGTGATGAGCGTAGTCAACCACTTTAACCAGATGCTAGAACACATTATTAGGGGGGATAAAGCAGGGGCTTGCAGAGAGTTTAGCTCTGTAGATAACATCGAGAAAGAAGCAGATGTAATCAAGAGGAAGCTAATAGAAGAGCTCAGCAGGGGCTCTTTCCACCCACTAGACCGCGAAGACCTCCTCAGACTAGTACTGAGCAGCGACGATATAGCCGCCTACATAAAGGCGTCTGCACGCAAGCTCCTCCTCCTAATGGATATGGGATACGAGCTATCGGTCGAGATAGTCCAGCACATGAGAAGTATATCGGAGAACATAGTTAAAGCCGTCAAGATACTGATCGATGCCGTCAAGCAGCTAACAAAGTCTTTGGAGAAAGCCATTACTCTATCCCACCTAGTAGAGGAGATCGAGGAGAAAATAGACGATATGAGGATCGAAGCGCTTAAATCCATATTCAGGCTCTGTGAGAAGGAGTTTACCGGAACCTGCATGATGCTCAAAGAGATAATAGATGACCTAGAGCTAGCTAGCGATAGATGTGAAGACGTTAGCGACATAATAAGGTCGATCGCCGTATCTCATAGCTAAGAAGACCTCTACCGGGTCAAAGCCCTACACACCCTAAGGCTTATTCTCAGTTTTAGTTTACGCAGTATATCCCGGAAGCATGTAGTAGCTGTTTTCTGTCATAAGCTTTATAAATTAGAGTATACTTTGTATTATTGTCTACAGCTACGTTAAGGGTACCAGCTAGTTCTCTAGTAACCTAACGAAAGCTACAGCCAGGTTTAGCTCTAACGCTACACGCTGGTGGAAAGCGTTGCCAAGCGGTGTTGGGTATCTGTGGCTGTACATTGGTATCGTACTAGCCTTTTCTCTAGCATGGATTAATGGTGCAAACAATGCTGGCAATGCTATAGGCTTAGCTGTAGGTGCTAGAGCTCTCAGTATACGTAGAGCTCTATGGCTAGCGGCTGTATTTGATTTTCTAGGAGCGATCCTGTTCGGGCACTTCGTATCAATGACTCTCTTAAAAGGCATAGTAGATACCAGTAGGATAGAATCGGCGTATATAGTGGTAGCTGGTATGATCGCTGCTCTCTTCGCTACAGCTCTGTGGGTTCTAATAGCTACACTTATAAGAGTACCTATGAGCATTAGCCCCGCAATAGTCGGTGGTATAACCGGTTTTGGCCTAACTGTTGCCGGTGTTTCAAGCGTTAACTGGGGCAGATTAGCTGAGATAGTGGCTTCCTGGATCTACCTCCCTTTTCTAAGCATAGCCGTATCGATCGCTTTATATAGGCTGTATCGCGTTTTAACCAAGAGACTGACTGGAACAAGGCTCCTACTCCTAGCCGCAGTCTTCTTCTACGTAGTAGTCTTCACGACAGCGTTTCTACTCAGTATCAAGACTCTCAGGTCACAAGATGTTGCAGTTGCTACCGGGTACTCGCTTACGGCAAGCACTGCTCTAACCCTCTTATTCGCGCTGTATCTCTCGAAGCGTGCACCTAGGAGCCTAGCTGGTGCACGCAACTATGTGTTCAGGGTACTGCTCGTATCCTCTTGTGCGGCAATGGCTTTCAGCCACGGCGCGAACGATGTAGCGTACTCTGCCGGCCCCCTAGCGGGGATCCTCTACGCTGTCGGGAAAGGCTTTGTTCCAGAGACTGTAACCATACCCTTGGAGGCTCTAGTTCTTTCGGCTATGGGTATTGCTAGCGGCATCCTCGTATGGGGTTATAGCGTTGTAGAGACCATAGGAGAGAAGATAACTACTCTTACAGCCGAGACGGCGTTTATAGCGCAGTTTGGTGCATCGCTGACAACTCTCTTCGTCACGCGTATGGGGCTCCCGGTTTCAACGACGCTAGCAGTAGTTGGAGCTATAGCTGGAGTAGGCTTTGCTAGAGGGATTAGGAGCGTAAACCTCAGAACCCTAGCCAAGATCACGGCTATGTGGTTTCTAGGATTCCCAGTAGTAGCTGGGATAACCGCTCTAATAACGCAAGCCGTTGTCTAGCCTAGCCGCTGATATTTTATCTATGCCTAGCCCACCCAACGATCAGCGCTCTCAAGTAGTCTCCCGCTTCTCTACACGCATCAGCTACTTGCTCCAAGTCGTGGTTTAGGTCGTGGACGAGTATAGCTAGAGTTACTGGGCTGAACTGATCGTGGAGCTCGATCAGCTTACCCCTGTTCTCAACGTCTATCTCGTCTGCTTCCTCCTCCAGCTTCTCAACCTCCTCTATGAGCTCTTTAGCCTCGCTGTACTCTGTATCTAGCATCTTCTCCACAGCCTCTACGATATCCTCAACCGCTTCGAGCACCTTATCGATCAGTTTCTCCAACCCCTTCCTAACAGCATCTGGTAGCTCGAGGTAAGGTATTATGGTGAGCTCTCTAGAAGCCTCTTTGATCCAGTCTACGATACGGTCAAGCCTCTTGATCAAGTGGAAGAAATCCTCCTTAAACCCAGGGTCTATGCGGACTTCTTCCAGCAAAGATATGATCTCGTTCCTAACCCTGCTAGCCTCGCTCTGCACCTTCATGGCCTCGGCCAGCTCTGCACGCGCCTCTCCAACCCGTACCTCGTTCAACAGCTTTATAGCACGGCTAAACCTATCTGCAATCTCCTCTATCTTATCGATATAGCTGAACAACAGCTCGGTTATACGCTCTGGCAGGATCTCTCTGATCAACCCCAACCAGCCCTCACAGGCAAATATGTGGTGGAGCGGTATATAAGCAAAACCCGATCTATATACTCGTACTTATGCGTTGATGGACTTATTCCACGTTACTAGTCTAAGAGCAGTATTCGCTGGCTAACTATCTGTGCGTTTATCGTGCTTTGTTTGCATAAATAGCTGATTGAAAGAGTTCGTGGAATAAAAACAAGTATGGTATCATGATAAGTGTTATATATCCTAACACTAAATATAGTCTATTGTGCTAGGGGGCTCTGTACCGGTGGGTGGATTGTCTTCTTCTAGAGGCTTTGACTACGAGGGGTTTATTAGAGAGCTTAGAGAGATGGTCCAGGAGCTTGAGGAGGAGAAGAAGAAGCTAGCGGATAAGTACCGTAGGTTCTATCTCCACATCGTTAAAACGCTGCTTAAACACGGAGTGAACAACGTTATTGCAGCCGGTATGTTTGGTGCTGTCGATAAAACGCTTGAAGTAGGGATAGTCATAGAGGATAATACGGTGTACTACCTAGATGCAGAGAGAGATATAAGGGTGATCCTGGAGACCGAGGAAGACGTGCTCACGGCTATAGACGTCATATACGGCGATCTCCTGCTCATGCTCAGCCCCCGCTACATGGTAGAAATACTCAAGAAGCAGTTCGAGAAGCTGGCTCGTGGAGAAAACGCCTTAGCATCGTTTCTACCGAGGCGTAGTAGAGAGTACCCAGAGATACCATAGACCTACGGCTTACCAGACTTAAGCGACAGTATGTTCTCCCTCTCGGTAACTGTTAGCGTAGCCACTCTCCTGCGGTGGTAGAACTTAATGCTCCTAACATACACTACGTAGTCCGGGTTCTCGAGCGAAACCCTCCTATTGATCCTCTCGGCTATAACCTTTATAGCGTCTATTGTTGAAGCCGGTAGCCTGGTCTCCCTCCAGTACAGCCTTCCACGTAGCGATACCCTGTAGCTCTTATCCTCGGGTATCCTCTCCGAAGCCAGCCTATAGGCTTCTTCGGCTACTACCTCTACGTAGGGGTCGAGCACTTTGTCTACGGGGATTACTCTGTACACTACCGCTAGGTCGTCGGCACGGCTGCGGAGCTTGTCTATGGCTCCGTAGGGATTGCCTGTTCTTATCAGGATCACCGAGTACGTTGAATCAACTACTCTAAAGTCTCCGAGAACCTCTCTGAGAACGCTTAGCACGAACCTGTAGTTGTAGGGTCCCGGCTCGTGTGTAACAACTAGGTCGAACCTACTGCTAAGCACTCCGAGCACCCAGCTACTGCTAGCTATCCATGATTATTAGGTGATAAGGATAATATACGGGTTGTGGTTGAGTGCTTATACAGAGCTGTACGCGGTATAGCGCTTTGTACGCACGCATAGCTAGCAAGCTTATAGTGGTTAGAGGGGCCTCTAGCTATACAGATCTACGCGATGTAATAGACGGTATTAACCAGGTGCTACTTCCCCGAGGCTATATACTAGCATACTTCTTCGAGGGAACGCCTGTGCTTGGTGGAGAAGGTTTCTCGGTTATAGTAAAGCTAGACCGCGCGCTAGGGGATGCGGAGAGAAAGGCTATATTGCGCATACTCGTAAACAGGAGGATAGTAGTGGAGGAAGACGAGCTGTGAGCACGCTCGACATCTTGAAGAAAGCCGTTGAAGAGCTCGAGAAAGGCCATAGAGTAGCGCTTGTTACGGTTGTAGCTAAAGAAGGCAGCGGCCCAAGAGACCCCGGTGCTATGCTCCTACTATCGAGCAGCGGGTTGAAGGTAGGAACTATTGGAGGCGGAGGCTTCGAAGGCCTAGTCCTAGAAGAGGCTGGGAAGGCTCTAGCCGAGGGAAAGCCTAGAAGAGTAAAGTACGCTCTCCGACCGGAAAACGTACCTCCCGACGCCGTCAAGACCAGCCACCTCTGCGGAGGAGTAGTAGAGGTATTCGTCAACGTGCTTAACCCTCCTCCCCGCATACTCCTGTTCGGAGCAGGCAACGTGGGTAAGCCTATAGCAGATCTAGCCAACTTCCTCGGATACAGAGTACTAGTTATGGATATGAACAGCGACCTAGCTAATCCGCAGCGCTACCCATACGCAGAAGAGGTCTTCGCTGGCGATATCGTAGACTACGCCGGTAAGCTAGAGTACAGGGAATCGGATATAGCCATCATAGCCTATGGCGAAGTAGAGACCGACTACCGGGTCCTGAAAACGCTGATTACACGCGGCTTTCCAGGACACATATGGGCTCTCTGCAGTAGACGTAGGTGTAGCTGGATGCTAGACCGCTTAAAGAAGGAAGGAGTAGACTTATCGGGAGCTATAGAGAGGCTGCACATGCCCGCAGGCCTGAATATAAACAGCGATACACCGGAAGAAATAGCTGTAAGCATTCTAGCGGAAATAGTATGTGTTCTCCGGGGATGTAAAGCCCCCGTTGAATCCATGGATATATCGAGTAAGTGGTGGGAAGCTGTAAAGAGTAAGAGCTAAGCTTTTTCCCTCTATACAATACCCTCTAGAGCTACCAGCTTCCTCTGGGTGCTACTGGGTAATAGATATTAGCGTGGCTAGGCTAATCTATCTACGAGTGTGGTATCGGTAGTTCCTCTGAACTAGTGATGACATGGCCCCCTCACCGAATGCTCTTTTGGCTCCAGCGCTTTCAGGATCCTGCTGGCCAACTGGAACACTAAAGGTGTGCCTCCAGTATGTATGAATACTACTGTTTCCCTCCTCTCGATCTCCCCTCTATCTAACATGTCTAGGAGCCCGTAGAAGGCTTTGCCAGTATAGACGGAGTCTAGCAGTAGTCCTCCCCTTCCTAGCGATCTCTATTATGAACTCTACTAGGCTCATCCCCTACATAGCCGTATCCTCCAAAGCCTTATCCACGGCGAACTACCCCCTATTCTCACCCCATCATCTCCGCAACGGCTTCTACCATTTTCTTAACGTGCTCCTCTATCCTCTGTGTGCTTCTCTACATCAACGCCTACTACCCTTACTCCCCCTGCACCGAGTAGCTTCAACCCCAACACTAGTCCAGCCTATGTAGTACCAGTTCTGGTTGCATAGACTATAATGCTGGGCTTCCTGCCTAGAGCTTTCATCTACTCAAGCATCTCGTGGAGAGCGACAGCATATCCTAGTACTCCGAGGAGGCTGGAGCCTCCAACTAGGACATTGTATGGCTTATACCCTTTCTACCTATACCCCTCAGCTATTTCTTCTACAGCCTTATCTGCTTCGCTAGTCTTAGAGACAAAGCAGATATCGGCGCCGAAGAGCTTGTTTAGCAGTATGTTCCCCTGCTCATTGAGCTCTATCCCGGGAGCTGGTGGATACGTTACTATTACCATCTTAAGCCCTAGCTTCGCCGATACAGTGGCCGTTAGCCTAGCGTGGTTAGAATAATAGGGGCCACACGCGATCACGGTATCTGAGCCTTTGGATAGAGCATCCGCTAGTATGAACTCTAGCTTCCTAACCTTGTTACCTCCAAGAGCTAGCTCCATTATGTCGCCGCGCTTAACATATCTCTGCGTTCTCCTCTCCGCTAAGCCTAGAGAGCTTTTCTAGAGGAGTAGGGTAGCTAGCTTTACGCGCGGGAACTCATATACTCCAAAACAAACCTATATGCCCAGTAGAGTACAGCGTATAAGGGGTCTAGGTGTTTACAGGGATTAAGCAGTAGAGATGGAAAAAAGCTATAAGGTTATTAGCTAGTTGGAGCTCCTGGAAGAGGCTTTGGCGACGATACCTCTGCCTGGAACGTATCGGCGTTATCCTTTGTGACAACTACTGTTGGAGTCGGTATCCAGTCTTCTGAAGGCTTCCAGTCGTTTACTATGTGGTAGTATGCAGCATATACAGCCCAGTATCCCTGCAGGAATGGTGACTGAGCTATTGTCGCATACATCTTCTCAGCTTTAACTGCTTGGACGGCATCAGGTATAGCGTCGTATCCTACTACTATGATGTCATCGCCGGGCTTAAGCCCTGCACCCTCTATAGCCTGTATAGCTCCTAGAGCCATCTCGTCATTAGCAGCTATTACTGCATCGACGGTGTGTGCTGCTAGAATACTCTCCATCTTCGAGAGGGCTTCGTCTCTCCTGAAGTTAGCTACTTCTTCAGCTACGATCTCTATCTTGCCCTGCCCTACAAGTGGGTCGAGTATGTTGTGGAAGCCTTTCTTCCTGTCCTCGGCAGCCGTAGTACCCGGTATACCGTTCAGTATCACAATCTTCCATGGAGTGGGCTTACCGCTTGCCTCTAGTGCTTGTAGAAGGGCCTGTGCAGCTGCTTCGGCTCCAGCAACGTTATCCGTACCTATAAATACCAGTCTTAGAGAAGTGTCTGCGACGTCTCTATCAGTAGTTATCACCGGGATCCCTGCTTCGATCGCTTTCCTTAGAGCCGGCTGTATAGCCTCTGCGTGGACGGGGTTTATTAAGATAGCGCTAACCTTCTTACCTACAGCTGTCTCTATCTGTGAAGACTGTAGGCTGGGGTCGTCCTTAGCGTCGTAGACCTCCATTTCTATATCAACGCCTTTATCCTTTAACTCGTTAACAGCTGCTTGTGCCCCGTCTCTTAGCGCAACGAAGTATGGATTACCGAGATTACTAATTAGCAGGGCAAGACTGATCTTGCCGGGCCCAGCTTGCTGTGCTACAAAGAAGTAGTATGCAGCTACTACTGCAATGACAACTATGATGACGAGAATTATACCAAGGGCTTTAGCTGTTATAGCCTTCAAGTAGTACCACCATCTACCTAGTCTATATACCTTTATAT
>QMWW01000050.1 GCA_003661825.1 Thermoprotei archaeon | reverse complement strand
TGATAACCTGGCGAACTACTGCAGCTTTTGACGGACTCTCCAAAATTAGAAGGAAAATGGCGGTTGGCAGAGCACTAGCTAAGTGCAGAGATGGTTTTGAAAGAGAAGAGGAGCTATATGGTAGGAAGATGTGGCGTATCCCTGTAATGGAAGGCGAATTCTTGATCGAAGACTCATTCGGCGTAATGAAGGGAATTGCTGGTGGCAACATACTGATTCTGGCCAGGAATTCGAGTGCTGGGCTAGAAGCCGCTGAGAAAGCTGTGAAGGCTATAAAGAGGTATGCAAGAGGAGTTGTAACGCCTTTCCCAGGCGGTATAGTTAGGTCTGGGTCTAAAGTTGGTTCATTAAAGTATTCTAAACTAAGAGCTACTACTAACCACTTGTACTGCCCTACACTAAAGAATGTTGTCAAAGAAACTAAGCTGAGTCCTGAGATAGGCTCTGTGTACGAGATAGTTATAAATGGATTACGGGAAGACTATGTACTTAAAGCTATGGGCATAGCTATTAAGGCGGCAGCATCGGTCCCAGGAGTTGTAAAAATAGATGCAGGGAACTATGGAGGAAAACTAGGTCCATACCACTTCTATTTAAGAGAAGCTGTAGAAGCTGTAAAGGACCTCGAAGTAAAAGTAGGTTAAGCTAGTACTATCAGAGCACAGCATATAAGAGGTAAGTGGAAATGAGTGCCTTCCAGCACCCCCTTGGAACAAATAGGTTCTTCGTGCTCAATACTGGGAGAACGACTATGCAGGCTATATCGATGGAGAGTGAAACTAAGTGGAGTACGCGATACTTTAACTCTGTAGCAATACTCGAGATGAATCCCGAAGACGCTAAAGAGCTGGGAGTAAAGGACAGAGCTAAGGTGACAAGTGATTATGGCTCAGTAGTGCTTCCTGTGAAGATTAGTAAGCGTTTGCCTAGAGGAGAGATATTCATACCAATGGGTCCATGGGCTAATTTCCTCATAGGACCGGATACTGATGGCACAGGTATGCCTACTCTAAAGGGTATAAAGGTCAGGGTAGAGGCTACGACGGAACAGCCAACTACCCTCGAGCAGCTACTAAAACAGTTAGGTGCAAAGGGCCTCGAGGTTTACATGGAGGATCTAGAGGTTAAGCCTGGAGAGAAGAAAGTAGTCGAAAATGTTGTATGTTCTTTCTGTGGAGATCTCTGTGATCACTTAAAGATAGAGCTCGATGGCAACAGGATCATTAGGAACGTAGGTGGATGCGCAATATCGGTTTCAAAATTCCTAAATTACCACAGACATAGAGTACTAAAACCCTATATTAGGAAGAATGGTAGGTTAATACCAGTAGATCTAGAGGAGGCCTTAGATAAGGCGGCTGACATACTCGTTAAGGCTAAGTATCCGCTTATATTTGGGCTTTCAAGCACTTGTGTAGAGGCAAACGAGTATGCAATAGAGCTAGCAGAAATACTTAATGGTGTAGTAGACAATACCTCTGTATTCTGCCATGGACCTACTGCTTTAGCCGTTCAAGAGGTAGGTGCTGTTAGGTATACTTTTGCCGTGGCCATACACCTCGCCGATCTCGTTATATTTTGGGGATGTAATCCGGCTGAAGCACATCCTAATCACATAGCAAGAATAGTCATGAGAAAAGGTAAGTATGTTAAGGGTAGAAAGGAGAGAAAAGTCGTAGTAATAGATGTGAGGAAAACTCCTACAGCGGAGCTGGCCGATCTGTACATTCAGCTCGAGCCCGGCAGGGATCTAGAGTTCATAACTGCTCTACGAATGGCTATTCGTGACCTCGAGATAGAGGCTCCAAAAGTAGCTGGAGTGCCAAGAGAGAAAGTACTAGAGCTGGCAGAAATGATGAAATCCGCTAGATACGGTGTAATATTCTTTGGTTTAGGAGTAACTATGACTGGTGCTAAATACAGGAATATTGTAGGAGTGATCAGGCTTGTACAAGAGCTAAATGAGTGGACGAAGTTTGGATTACTCCCCATGAGGGGACACTTCAACGTAGCAGGAGCTAACGAGGTATCTTTATGGATTACCTGTTACCCATTTGCAACGGACTATGCCAGGAAGTTCTCTAGAATGGCCATAGGCGTTACCAGTGCAACAGACCTATTAGCCAGTGGAGATGTCGATGCTTTGCTAGTCATTGCAAGCGATCCTGTAGCGCACTTCCCGAGGAAAGCTGTTGAAAACATCTCAAAGATCCCGGTAATAGTTGTTGATGCAAAGTGGTCGTTGACCACAGCCTTTGCAGATGTAATAATACCAGCTGGTTTCGTTGGAATAGAGTGTAGTGGCTCGGCATATAGGATGGACGGAGTGCCTCTTCGCATGAAGAAAGTGGTAGATCCGCCGTCTGGTGTTCTATGTGACGTCGATATATTGAAAAAGCTTATAGATAAAGTAAAAGCTAGAATGGGGTTAGGACGTTGACCCAGATCCTTATAAAAAACGGTATAGTATTTGATCCGATTAATGGCATAAACGGGGAAGTAATGGATATAGCGATAAAGAACGGTAAAATAGTCGAATCAACCGAGATAGATGAAAGTAAAGCAATGATTATCGATGCTCGTGGAAAAGTAGTTATGGCTGGAGGAATAGATATCCATAGCCACATAGCCGGCCCTAAAGTAAATGTCGGCAGGTTGCTGAGACCGGAAGATCACTACCTCACTAATAAACCGCATGTATTGCCGCATCGCAGAGCAGAGACTGGGCTCACTGTTCCAAATGTATTTAGATTCGGATATGAGTATGCACGAATGGGATATACATTCGTAGTAGAACCAGCAACTCCACCTATAAAGACTAGACATACCCATGAAGAGCTAAACGCTATTCCTATTATAGACAAAGCGGCATTCGTACTGGTAGATTCAAATTGGATCGCTCTAGACTTGATCTCAGAGGCTTCAACCGAGCTTTTAGCAGCATACTTTGCATGGCTATTATCAAGCACTAAGACCTTAGCATTAAAACTAGTCGATCCAGGCTCTGATGTTGCATGGCTCATCAAAGGTAAGGGTATAGACTTAGACGATCAAATACCAGGCTACGATCTAACGCCTAGAGACATAATAAGAGAAATTGGTAATGCTTCTCAGCTGTTAAGGCTCCCGCATAAAATGCATGTACACTGTAATAGACTAGGCTACCCAGGTAACTATCTAACAACTCTAAAGACGATGGATATAGTTAGGGAGATCAAGAGAGTGGATGATGGCCCCGCACTGCATATAACTCATGTACAGTTCACAGGCTACAAGGGCGACTCGTGGACTACTCTTAGAAGTGGAGGAGAGGATATAGCTGAAGCTATGAGTAGAAATCCCTATGTATCGCTTGACTTAGGCCAGGTAATACCAGGAAGACCTGCTACTACTATGACCGCTGACGCTCCCTTCGAATTTGTCTTATACCACTTAACAAGGTGGAAGTGGGCTAGCGCGGATACAGAGGTTGAAACAGCTGCTGGAATAGTGCCGTATGTCTACCGTAAGCGGAACTATGTTAACACCATACAGTGGGTTATAGGGCTCGAGGTAGCGCTTATCTCTAGGGATCCCTGGCGAATAATACCTACAACTGATCACCCTAATGCCGGTCCCTTTACCGACTATCCAAAGATGTTTGCATGGCTACTTAGCAAGAAAGCTAGAGAAGACGATATGAGGGATATGAGTCAGCTAGCTCTTAAAAGAAGCGCACTACCATCAATAAATACAGAGTTCACTCTATACGACTTAGCCGTAATGACGAGAGCTGCTCCGGCAAAACTTCTTGGTCTCGAGAAACGTAAAGGACACTTAGGCGTAGGAGCTGATGCCGACGTAGCTATCTATGATATTGACCCTAGAGAAGTAGAGATCAGCAAGAACTACAAAAAGCTTATACAAGCATTCAAGAGAACATGGCTTGTTATAAAAGACGGCGTGATAGTGGTTAAAGAAGGCGAAGTAGTTAAAACCATATATGGTAGAACCTACTACGCCGAACCAGTTATACCTAGCGATCTAGAGAAGGAGGTAAAAAGAGTGCTAGAAAAGAAGTTCAAAGAATACTACTCTATAACACTAGATTCTTTCATTATAAACGAGGAGGAGATTAGAAACCCGGTTAAGATCAAGATCTCTACACAGCTTACGAGGTGACGTAATATTGGTTGTGACATACGCTTTAAGCTTAAAATACGTCCCAGCAGTACTCGTAGATGCTAGACGTATCACGCCGGATCAGTTCGCTGGTAAAAAGTTAGATGAAATAAAGAAGATCGTCCTCCTTGAAGGAGGAAGAGAGGTTAGAATAGGCGAACTCTTCGACATAGTAGGGCCTGAAAGAGCGCCGGAAAACCCCGGCGATATCGAGATCCTGTTGAAACAGGGTTCAAACAAGCTATGCTATCTAGGATATAGGATGTCGGGAGGAAGAATAGTAGTAGAGGGCGATGTAGGACACTTTACCGGTTATAAGATGCGTGGTGGGTCGATAGTGGTTAAAGGCAACACTAGGAACTACACAGGATCTAAGATGAGGGGTGGAACTATAGAGGTACTTGGTGATGCAGGCCATAAGCTTGGAGGAAAGCTTCAGGGAGAGAAACCGGGTAAAGGTATGAAGGGTGGAAAGATCATAGTGCACGGAAGAGCTGGGGCAGAGGTAGGAGTAGGTATGAAGAGCGGTACCATAATTATACATGGCGATGCGGGAAACCTTGTAGGCGTCGATATGCAGGGAGGGACAATAGTAGTTGTTGGAAATGCTGGGATATATCCAGGCACAAACATGTATGCTGGGAAGATAGTTATAGGTGGAAAAGTCGAATGTCTGCTACCAAGCTTTTACGCTGATGCTATTCTGCCGAGTGTAAAAGCAAAAGGCATTAGATTCGATAAATCATTCATGCTATTCATCGGTGATGCTATAGTAGGCGGAAGGGGGTTACTGTACTTATCGTATGAAGATAATAAAGCCCTATTAGAGCCTTATAAAGAGCTAGTCGAAGGGATGAGGCTATGAGCTTCTCTATGAACCGCTTGGCTGTAAGAATAGCTAAAGAAATGGTTGACCGGGAGAAAGAGCTAAAGGTATCTACACTCAAGATCGGAGGTGCCAACGTCGTTGATGCGGGTGTGAAGGCACCCGGTAGTTTTGAGGCAGGACTACTTGTTTCAAAGATCTGTCTTGGAGGTTTGGCAGAAGTATCTACTACTAGCTACGAGATCAGAGACTACGTTGTCCCTGCCGTAGAGGTATCAACCGACCACCCAGTTGAAGCGTGTATGGCTTCGCAACTAGCTGGTTGGAGGATAAAGGTAGGCAGGTTTTTCGCGAATGGGAGCGGGCCTGCCCGAGCATTAGCGAGAAAACCGAAGAAGCTCTTCGAGAAAATAGGATATAGCGAGTCATCTGATGAAGCAGTCCTAGTACTTGAAACAGAGAGCTATCCAGATGAAGAAGTGGTAAAACATGTTAGTGAGCAGATAGGGGTGGAACCTAAAAACCTATACCTAGTACTGGTATCTCCGTCTAGTGTTACAGGCTCAGTACAGGTCAGCGCGAGAATAGTTGAAACTGGTATATTTAAACTAGATGCTATAGGGTTTGATATTAAGACGATAAAATACGGCTTCGGCGTGTGTCCCGTAGCACCTGTGCACACGGATGCCCTGAAAATGGCTGGGAGAACCAATGACATGTTACTCTACGGCGGAATAACTTACTACACTGTTGAAGACCTAGGCGATGACGAGCTTAAGAAAATCATTGAAAAAGTACCTAGCTCTTCCTCTAAAGACTATGGTAAATCTTTCACAGAGCTGGTGGCACAGTATGGATGGGACTTCCTGTACAAAGTAGATCCACTAGTATTCGCCCCAGCCGTAGTAGTAGTTAACAACGCGACCACAGGGTCTAGCTTTAAAGCTGGGAAGATAAACTACGAGATCCTTGAGAAAGCACTAGGTTTTTAAACCTTCACTTCTACTCTTTCTACTTCCTCGTATGCTCAACTACATATTTGGCTATTTCTAGCGCTATGTCTATATCTGGGCAGACACTCTGTAATCCGTGCCAGCCAGGCTGACTGTTGACTTCTAGCACGGAAACAGATTCACCTTCTCTAACCAAGTCTACACCGGCTATTTCGCATCCAAGAATAGAGGTAGCCTTTAGAGCTATCTCCTCGATCTCTGGTTCAAGCCTCTCTATGCGTTCAGGCCTTCCACCACGTGCTATGTTTGTCTTCCAAGAACTGGAAGGAGCTTTACGATACATAGCTGCTAGAACTTTGTCGCCTAGGACGAATACCCTTATGTCAGCACCGCCGTGCTCTATGTACTCCTGTAAATATATAGTGTGTCTAGTGAACGCTAAAGACCTAGCTATTTCCCAGAGAACTTCGCGATCACTTATCTTAACCCTGGTGGCACCGTGTCCTCTCGATCCAAACATTGGTTTAACCACTATATGGCGTGATTTGATCATATCCAGACTGCGAAGAGCTAGGCTAGAGCGCTCAGCTACTAGGGTTCTAGGCACGGGTATACCGTGTAGTTTCAAAGTATATAGAGCTCTAAATTTGTCAACACATTTTTCTATAGCCATAGGTTCATTGAATACTGAGATGCCGTGTTCGTGCAGAGCATACAATAGGTCAAGCCTAAGTACAGCCTGGTCAAGGCTTACTCTTCCAAAAGGTCTTACAACAACGGCTGCTACTTCGCTTATTAAGTCCATTCCCTTAACAAAGACTTTCAAACGATCTCTATCTATGAACGCGACCACATCTCTAAATCTAAGGGGTATTACTCTATGGCCAAGCGACCTGAATGCCCTGATCAAGGCACTAGAGGCCCAACTACTGGGCCTTCTAGTGAATATACCTATATTCATGTATACCGCCTTTACCCTAGACGCTTATAACAAGCTCAATCACTTAGTTATACGAGTAACTTATTTATAACGATAAAACCTATGTAGCTCTAGTTATAGAGAGGCAAATGATTTAGCATAGGGGAGTGATCAGTCTTGTTTAGATTTAGATCTAAGCAAAGAATTCTAAAGATAGGATCTATAAAGATAGGAGGATATCCCGAAAATCCGCCAGTACTTATAGGCACGATCTTCTATCATAAGCACAAGATCGTCTCAGATCCCAACAGCGGCGTATTCGATAGAGAAGCTGCAGAGTCACTTATATCCTCGCAGGAAGCGCTCTCAGAAGAAGTAGGTATACCAGCTCTCGTAGATGTTGCTGGAAATACTCTCGAAGCGCTCACGAAATACGTGGACTTCGTCGCAGGTACTACTAACAAACCGTTTCTGGTCGATGTACTTTCAACGAATATAATGGAGGGAATTGCTAAATACGTAGCTGAAGTAGGGCTTAGAGACAGAGTAATAATTAACTCAATAAAGGCAGAGACAAGTAATAGAGAGCTAAAGCTATTAAACGAGTATAAGAGCAGGAATGTCGTAGTACTGCTATACACGAGTCAAGTAGCAGATGCCAATTACAGAGTAGAAGCGCTTCAAAGGATCCTGCCTAGACTCGGGGAGATCGGTATAGAAACACCTCTTATCGATACCTTCGTGGTAGATCCCCCGAGCCTTGTGGCTGCAACGAAAGCTGCTCTCCATGTAAAATCGTTGACAGGTTTACCCGTTGGTTGTGGTGCGCACAACGCTGTATCTTCTTCTAGGAAGTTCTTTA
>QMWW01000049.1 GCA_003661825.1 Thermoprotei archaeon | reverse complement strand
CTTAAACAGTGTTCTTAAGCAACTAGTTAGAGCAGGTATCTGGCAGGTTAGTGCCCTATTTAGAAGAATAAATACAGTGTATGTCAGCGTAGCAAGGCTCTCAAACGCTCCAGACGTAGATTTTATGAATATAAATACCCTTGATGACCTAGCAGTAGCGCGTAGAATTATCAGAAACCTTGGTATTCGCTAAGCCACTTCAATGGCTTTATGTAATCCTGTCCTTTAGCTTCAACAGTTCCTATAGTGATCTGGCAGTACTTCTCGTCCTTTCTGAGATCGTGTATTTCTTCAAGCTTGCCGAAGACTTCTATTCTGTCTCCTGGCCCAGCGATATCTATGTATAGGCCTTCGTAACTTACAACTCTAGTTATATCTAGATGAGGCTTTCTCCCTTTAAGAACCTCTACGTCTTCTATTACATATGTAGCTGGCATAAATAGAGAATCAGATGCATCAACTACTGTAGCCCTGGCTTTAACCAGGCCTAGGGGCTTGTGTATCTTATCCTCCCACTTCTCATCGACTTCATTTTCAAGCTTAACTGGATGAATCGAGAACTGTCTTCTCTTATAGAGTGCTCTGTTCCACTTATACCTGCTATATAATAGTATGGCCTCTTCTATAGTTAATGGATGGTGATTTACAATATCTTTAGCCCATTTTTCGAGAGTTTCTCCTTTAGGTAAAGAAAATTCGGGATCGCCTTCGTTGAAGAGCTTCTTAAGCGTATTACGTAGTTTCCACCCGTTGCTGACGCCGTATACTACTATATCTATGTCTGAGTATCTTATGTTATGTATTCTTAGGAGTATAGATCCTGTTATACCGAAGTCATCGATGCTGATACCCGCTTCTTTCGAAAGTCTTCTAACTAGGTTAAGAGCCATTTCTTCGAGGTTATCTCTGGGATCCTTAGCTAATTCTTTCAATCTTTCCTCGGGTTTGAAGTGTTTCTTCACTCTGTCTTTAGGTACTTCAATTAGCTCTATGGCTCTATATTTATCAAAAACCACGTAGTCAGGGTACTTATTTTTTAGATATGCTTTTGTTTCTTCAACTCCCATTGCGCTATAGTATGGCAGGATCCTTCCATACATTACACCATCCTTAGACCACTTAGTTCTGATCTCTGATTTAAAGTGTGGTATGTACTTAAGGTAAGCGATCACCCTGTTAACTGGGTGTACGTTTCCAATTATGCAGAAGAGCATACCTTCAGTGGTTTCTATGAAGTCTCTATCTCTAAATCCTCTCACAGTAAACCCCCTATTCACAGAATAGACTACAGTGCTAATAACTCTCTCTACCTACTCATAAGTAGGTGACTTGTAGGAATCGCTACCTAAGCATCTTAACCATGTTTAAGTATTGTTGTGTTGTTCTCCACCTTTTTCTAGTGGCTCCGTTTTTGATTTGCTCTACGAGTGCTTTAAACCATTTCCAGTCTCTTTCGTAGACGTGGTAGGAATCGGCTATGTGTATGTAGTAGCCGGTCTCTACTCCTAGTTCTCTGGCTACGTGTCTCTGTAGCTCTGTGAAAGCATACATGTTCATGAAAGCAGCTTTTAATGCATCATTACTCCTCATATGTACATGCATGGCTAGTCTGCCGCTCACTACTCTGAACCAGCACCTCTGTAGACAGGGCGGATGTTCTAAGCACGGATCTTTCCAAGGCTGCCAAGTAATAGCTTGTGCTCTCCTAGAGTATGGTGTTTTCCGTAGTTTCTCTACGACTCTCTCTATTTGGTTAATAGGTTCTCCGCCGGGTACTTTATAGCTGAATAGTCTCTCGTGATAGGTGTACTCTATTTTATCTACAAGGTGATCATGAATACCCTTGACTACTTCATCAACGTATTCTAGGAGTCCGCGCAGCGTGCCAGCAACTATACCCTTTAAGTGTATCCTGGGTTCCCTGAAAGGCTCTCTAACAACTATAACAGCTGGAGAATCTATGCTCTTCTCGCCATACTCCGTATCTATGATTATCCCCTTTTCATACAGTTGGAGTAGCGACTGCTCCCAAGCCTCTGGTAACACAGAAGCCTCTACATATACTATGCCGAGGCGCTTGTACTCAAGGAACTCCAAGAGCAACACCCTATTTCATATTCCTATACAATATTTAAAAAGCGTGGAATTGAGCACTACTCTTTTCTCTCAGTGAATCGTTAATTAGATTGGTCTGCTACTAGTAAACAGTGTGGTTAGTGGTGATGGAGGATTGAATGACATTGATCGAGGGATATGTTGTACTATATAAATGGTATCTGTGGATGGTTAAGGGTTGCGAACACCCAGAGGACGGAGTAATAGCTTATCCCCGTTATAGCGTAAGAACGGGCTCTAGAATAAAAGATCTACGAAGAGCAATGGAATATGCCGAAAAATTAGGGGTGATTAGGTACTATGAGTGCTTAAAAGAGAGTCTACCTATTCTTCCCCTGAACTCTATAGAGTTAGTTCTAGATCCTTTTAACAGGACGCAATGGCCTCGATTACCAAATAGTACAGTAAAGTTCCTAGAGAACCTAGGAATAGCTGAACACGAAGATGTGGGATTAACGGGTAGTTATCTAGCTTCAACCGTGATCACTGGTATTAAGCCAAGGGATATCGATATAATTATTAGAAATAGAGATCTTGGCGAGACTCTTTATGAGAAGCTAAAGTTACTTAGAGCTAGTGGAGTGGCTAAACCAGTAGGTGTGGTAGATGAATTTTACGGGACAGATCCTGGATCAAGACTGAAGCTACTGAGGCATAGGGTGCTTGAAGGAGTATTTAATGGAATCATATATAGCATTAGAATACTATCTTGTAAAGAGAGAGCTAAGCCGCGTTGCATAAAGAAAGCAAAGTTGGTTACAGATCAGCTAACTATAGTAGAGCATATATCCCCATATGTCATGCCATATACTTACATAGCTGAAGGCGAGGAACTTGGTACAGTAAATGTAAGAAGCTTGAGAATGAGATATAGTGAAATTCCTCTACACACCAGACTATCGATAGCTAATTGCAGGTTGGAGTACTATATGGACGGAGGATACTCTTTATCACTAGATAATAGAGAGTGTAGAGTTAGAGTATTGTGATATCCTAAGGATACTAAGTGCTACACCATAGCTATAGTCGAGTAGAGCGCTAAGATAGACACAATGAATACTAGGTCAAGCTTACTTATCCCGAGTGATTTGTAGAAAGTCCTGTAATTTCTGTACCCGTACCCCTTGAGCTCTAGTGCTTCTAGTAGATCTCTAGCTCTAAGCATTGAGCATACAAATGCCGGAATAACTATAGTTTTCAGCTTCTTTATTCTATCAATCACACCTGATCTCTCGAATTCTACTCCTCTTGATCTCTGTGCATCATATATGTTTAGTACTTCTCTGAACACTATAGGTACAAACCTCATGCCAAGCACGATTACGTAGAGATACTTATAGCTGAATCCTAGGGAAACTAGTCCTTGAAGCACCTCTCTGGGCGTAGTGGTATTAGTAAATATCATTAAAGGAACTGCGACAAGTATCATACGGAGCGCTACATTTGCTATGAATAGTGCTGTATTGATCATTGTAGCTATAGTAGGTCCTTCGAATACTATTCTTAGTACAAAGTTAATAATGTAAATTATAGCTGTAAATATGGCGAGGCTTTTGAAAGCCGAGGCAAATCTATCGAGAGGTATCTTGCTAAAAACAGCTAGTACTATGTTAAAGAGTATTAATACGGACAGCTTTAGGGGATCTGTGATTAAGAACGCGATAACAATAGATGCCGCTATATACATCATCTTGACTCTTGGATCTACTCCGTGGAATCGGGATCTTCTCTCGCTAAAAGCAAATATATTTTCAAATCCTTCGAGAAATCCTCTAAACACTATTGACACCGGGAATATTTGATCGTGTGGATTAGTTCATCTACGTTTAGCGGGAATACTCCATTCTCTACTGATAAAGCTTTAATTAACTGAACTATCTGGGGAGGCGTGATCCGCGAGGATTTCAGTACTTCCGTATCGTAGAATATTTCTCTAAGTGAGCCCTCAGCTAGTACTCTGCCCTCATTCATGACTACTACTCGATCAACTGGTGCTTTTGCGAGGAATTCTATGTCATGTGTCGTTATTATCACGGTTTTTCCCTCTCTAACGAGCTTAGTAAGTATACCAAGCAGGTCTATCTTCAGACCTGGATCAAGACCAGCTGTAGGTTCATCCAAGACTATTACCGGGGGCTCGTATACGAGGATAGAAGCTATTGCAAGTCTGCGCTGTTCTCCTGCTGAGAGTTCATATGGTGATCTCTTGAGAAGATGTCCGAGACCCAGGACTTTAAGGATCTTGGTGGCCTTTTCATATGCATCATCTATACCTCTGATCTTGGCTGCAAAAGCTGCTTCTTCTAGAACTGTTTCCGCAAAGAACTGATGTAAGGGATTCTGGAAAACTATTCCTACATGCCTTGAAAGTTCTGCGACACTAGCTTTTCTCGTATCAATACCGCATACAACTACTCTTCCACGAGTAGGTTTAAGTAGACCATTTAGGTGTTTAATAAGCGTTGTCTTTCCAGCACCATTAGCACCTATTATAGCTATGAAATCGCCCTCTCTTACCCTTAAATTCACGTTTTTTAAAGCCTCTTTACCGCTTGAGTAAACATGCCATAGGTTATCAATAACTATGACTTCTCTTCTCTTCTCTGGATGAGAAGAGCTCCTTGTATTAGTGGATTTATAGCTAGGTTTACAGCTACTAAGAAGTTGTTTGAAGCATTGTTTTGCTTCCTCAACTGTAAGTGGTATACCGTTTATCTTTAACTTAGTTGCTAGTTCTGAAACAGCTGGTACCTCTACGCGGGTAGTGGGGATTTTAGAGAGCACCTTTCTCGGATCTCCGTCTGCTATCACTTTGCGTTCCAGTATTATGAGTCGGGAAGCGTACTTTATTAGGTCAACTAACCTATGCTCGAACACTATAATTGTTATGTCTTCTTCGCGGTTGAGCTTGGCGAGTAGCTCTACGAGCTCTAGTGCGCTGCTGGGGTCGAGATGAGCTAGGGGTTCGTCGAGTAAGAGGATCTTCGGTTTTACGGCTATAGTGCTAGCCAGTACTACTTTCTGAGACTCTCCTCCCGAAAGAGTGTAGGTGGCTCGTCTGATCAAATTGTCTATGCTTAACGATTTAACTACCTCTTCTATTCTCTTACGTATAACGTTAGGCTCTACGCCCAAGTTCTCGAGCATAAAAGCTAGTTCTTCTTCAACTACTAGGTTTACTATCTGGTTCTCTGGAACCTGGAATACAACGCCTATTTTTCCTATAATAGACTTTACTCCATTACTAACTACATCGATTCCATCAACGTATACTTTTCCTTTAAGTTTTCCTCCGTAGACGTGTGGTATTAGCCCTGATAATATCCTACATAGTGTTGATTTCCCACCACCTGAAGCTCCAGCTATAACTACGAATTCTCCATAGTCTATGTTTATACTTACATCTTCTAAGGCGGGTAGCCTAGATCTAGGGTAGTAGTATGTTACATTGCTGACTTCAACGGCTTTTTTACCCATGTTGCTCTACTCCTGGTTTTCTCTAATAATACTAGATCTCTATGCGGTTTACGTAGAGCACTTCTGATAATCCTGGCACTCTCTTTATAGCTCTGATTACTGGAATAGCTATAATTGTGACAATTAGTGCTTCCAGCAGGTACGCAATCAAGTAGTATAGTGGGCTTAGTAGGTATAGGCTTCTCACTATTTCTACGTCGGTTATGCCAAATATCTTCTCGTAAACTACTGGTAGCGCGAATACGAAGCAGCCAAACGCCTTATCAATGCTTCTTGCAGCGAAGAATAAGCCGTAAAGGGCAATATATCTGGTCTTAGCTGAAGAGCTTCTCAGTAGCTTAACTACTACTGGCATCAGTATAAGTCCTATTATCTTATCATAAAATGCAATTATGTAGATAAACAGGTGCTCTGTCACGGGGTAGAACGGTGGAGTAAGAGATGCAGCAACCAATAGTGCCGCTAAAATACCTGCTGCAGCCCACCACTTCCTCGTAGCGAGAAGGCTAGCCCCTAAAGCTGAGAGAGCTGCAGCTGGTATGAATGGTATGCCATAAGGGCTAGGTGTAGGTAGCATTGTTTGTGCAATATTACCAACGAGTACAGCTAGAGGGCCAGCAATAGGGCCTAGTAGTAGACCGAAGAGTGGTGAAAGCGAGGCACCTATATCCATGCTAGCTGGGGTGCCCAGCACCGGTATACCGGGAAGGAATAGCAAGACATAGTATAATGCAGCGCTTACACCTGCAAATGCTACTATATAGGTTGTTCTACCGGGCAAATGAATTTCCTCTGTTACATGTTACATGGGAAATTTTAAATTATTTTCTAATTATAAGTGTTTCCATGTAGGGGGTTTACAGCCTACACTAGGTGTTAATCCATATGAAAGAACTTCATCCCTATGTAGTAATGCTCCCTACCAGTCCCTATGAGAAGCTAAAGTTCATACTAACACTCTTTTCTTCGAGTATAGTACTTGAGGTTTTGAATTTATTTGAATGGGATACCGAACTCTGTCAAAAGGAGATAATTATAAAGCTTAGCCATCACTCTAACAAGACAGTTATCAATGCTATTAAGAAGCTAATAGCTTTAGGGCTTTTAAGTGAGAGAGTGAGGATCGAAGAGCGTAGAAAGAGAAAGGTAAAAATGAAGTGCTATTCATTAACAGATATTGGAAAA
This sequence comes from Thermoprotei archaeon, assembly GCA_003661825.1. Taxonomy (GTDB): domain Archaea; phylum Thermoproteota; class Thermoprotei_A; order Sulfolobales; family Desulfurococcaceae; genus QMWW01. The sequence continues at coordinate 972 of QMWW01000049.1, read as the reverse complement.
TGGTATAATGTACTCTTTAAAAGTATTAGTGAACTAGATCCTAATCTTGTGAATAAAATAATAACAGATCTCGCAACTATATTTATGTCGAAGGTACTATCTTATGCTAGCGCTTTTAGCATCAGTCTTTCAGAATTTTTAAAGCGAATAGCCAGTGGATCCCTTAAAGGAATAATACGATCCTATAAAACTGGTGTATTAGACCTAGTAGTACTTGGTTCTATAGCGCTCGATGTATACTCTAAACCACGAGCACGGATCTATGCTGGTGGTTCTGGTGCAAACGTTGCAGTAGCTGCGTCAAAGCTAGGCTTAAAAACAGGGTTTGTATCTAAGGTTTCAGCTGATTTCATAGGTCTCTCATTGCTAACAAACTTAGTGGATGAAGGAGTACACGTTGGATTAGTTGAAGTAGATGAAGCTCTAGAAACCCCTGTATGCGCTATTCACGAACTAGGAGAACCTCCAAGAATTAGCTGTAGCTACAGTCCTGATAATCCACCAGTTGTTCAAGAGATTACACAGGAAGCACTAAATGCTTGCAATAATGCCAAGGCGATATACCTAGGCGAGGGTATATGCAGGGTATTTGATGAACTGCTGAGAAAGCTCAGCAACAAGAAGCTAGTAGTTTATAGGCCGCACAAAGAGGCTTTAGAGCATTACCTTGATGAATGCTTAACACTACTTAGATATTCGCCAATGTTAATAATTAATAGTGATAAGGAGAAAATTCTTAGTAAGAAAGGACTAAATGTGCCAGAAGATCTGTTTAGAGAAGGTGTAGAGCAGATAATAGTTACTAAAGGGCCTCAAGGAGCTGTCTTGTACATTAAGGGTGAAAGAGCTGTAGAGATCCCGGCCCCTAAAGTGAAAACCAGGGATGTTGTAGGCGCGGGAGACGCGTTTTCAGCTTCACTCATATATTACTTATTGAGAGGATATACGCTGAAAGAAGCTGTGAAAAATGCG
>QMWW01000048.1 GCA_003661825.1 Thermoprotei archaeon | reverse complement strand
CTCTACCCTACCACATGATGAATAATGTTAGACTGGGGATGGAGACAATTATGTGGATATACGGGCTAGCTAAGCTCGTAACAACGCTTCTACTGAGCAGCGTATTCGCTGGTACCCCTAGTAAGGGGTACTTTGGACTAGCCCTAGCTATAAGGCTCCTATCATCAATGGCTCTATACACATTCTTCGACCAAGCATTCTTACCAGTACTACTGCTTGCCCTAACGCTCTACTCGAACACACTAGTAGATATAGCGCTCTACAATCTATATATCGAGGTAACCTATGGATATGGAGCAGGCTACTACTCATTAGTTAATGAGTTCAGCGGTTTCATGGGATCGCTTACTTCAGGCCTCATATACCTATTCTTCGGCGTACCAGCGATACTAGTGCTTATAGTACTATCCACTATGGTATTCGTTCTACTAGCAAAGAACCTGTAGAAACATGAGTGGTCAGTGCCCGCTTACACTACTACTCTATGCATCCCCTCTTTCTAAGAGGGCTTATTTCCCGGGTTCCTCTTCATCCCATAGAAGCCCTATATTACTAGCATCTTAATTAAAAACTCTGCTTTTTCTAAGCGGGTTTTCTTCGAACAGCTGATGCTACTTTACTAGGTATCTCTACTGTAGCTTTAATTGACTCGGTTAGTACATAGTGTAGAACAGACCAGAAACCCTTCTTCATTGCGATCTCTGCAGCCTTCGACCAATCTATCTCTACTACTAGGTACATTAGGTAGATAGTTATAGCTAAGAGAATAGGAATCACCACGTAATCAGGATAACCGGTTAACCCGCGTATAAAGCCGGCTATAGAGGAACCGAAGAATACCGTCGCCCCGGTTATAGTGATCTTACCTAGCAGTAGTGCCGTGAAATACCTAGTCACGCTGTACTTAACGGCGCCTAGCGGTATGTACAGTATATCATCAGGTAGCGGTAAGGCTGCAAACAAGTATACTGCTATGAATGTTGATTTCCTAAAAACCCTTGAAAACAGCACTATGTTCTCACGTGTATTGCTAGGGAGGAGGCGCCTTATACCGTAGCCGAAGAAGTATACAATAAGCTTACCTAAAGCGGCTCCTAAGCCGGAGAGGAGCGTTAAGACTAGGTGCTGCAAGGGATCCTTGAGGACTCCAGCGTAAATTACGATTAAGATCAGGTATGGTATAGTTGAGTACGGTATAGTATTACCTAAGAACGATACTATGAATACACCGAAGAGACCGTATCTTTCTAGAAACCACTCAAGCACTTCTTCTAGAGCCACGCTACTACACGCTCGCTCTGCTAAGTACAGTGGCTACGCTAACTGCTATTGATGCTTAGGTACTCCTATTACAGTTACAAAGTATTTAAGCTCACGTTACTATCTACATATTATCGACACATATGTTAGGTTACCCTAACAGGGGAGGACGAGTGACCACTACACTGGAAGAGCTAGCAAACGGTAGGAAGGCAAAAATAGTTAGAGTAGCAGGTGGACGAGGCCTGATCTACAGGCTTTATCAAATGGGTCTCACACCCGGTACAGAAGTAGAAGTTTTATCTAACTACGGTAGAGGACCTATAGTCATAAGGGTAATGGGTACAGAGGTCGCTATTGGACGCGGAGTAGCTAGAAAGATCTTAGTAGAGCCTCTCCCAGAGTGAAGACTATGGACTACCACAATAGCGGTAACCAGGTAGAAAGCAATAAGCGCATACGCGTAGCTGTTGTAGGACAGCCAAATGTCGGAAAGTCCACGCTTTTCAATGTACTTACCAACAACAAAGTCCACGTAGCCAACTGGCCAGGAGTTACGGTAGAGAAGCACTATGGTACCCGTAGGTACAGGGACAGAGAGATAGAGTTCGTTGACCTACCAGGAATATATGGGTTTTCATCGCTAACACTAGAGGAGAGAATAGCTAGAAGCTACATATTGAGTGGAGAGCCGGATGTACTCCTAGTTCTCGTGGATTCCCTCAACCCCGAGAGAACAATGTATTTAGCAGTACAAGCGCTGGAACTAACCCCTAATACCATACTGGTATTCACGAAAGCAGATGCGACGCATGCACGCGGAATCCACATAAACTACGAAAAACTTCAGCGTAAGCTCGGGGTTCCAGTAGTATCCGTATCGGCTGCAACGGGTCAGGGGATAGAGGAACTACTAGATTTAATAGTAGCTTCTGCGGAAAAGGAGGAGAAAAAAGAACCTATTAGAATAGACTACCATGAGCTTAACCCGTACATAGAATCTATCGAAAAGATCCTATCCCGCTATGCAGAGGTCCTCAAGTACCCTATAAGATGGATTGCGGTAAGACTGCTTGAAGGAGACCATGAGCTAGAAGACTACATCCGCAAACAGGCTGGAGAAGAAGTTCTCGACGAAGTAGCTAGCATTAGAAGGGAAGCCGCCACGGTCCTAAAACGCGATCCTGTAGAGATAGCCTCTATCCGCAGATTCGAGTTCATTTCTAGCATACTAGGAGAAGTAGTTGTAAAAACAGAGCTTAAGCATGTACCAGTATCAAGGCTTACTCGCCTCTTCTACAACCCTGTCATAGGATCCCTGCTTGGAATAGCGATACTAGCTCTAATATTCACTATAGTATTCATGGTTAACACAGGTTTTCCCCTAAACGCGCTATTCGAAGCCCTAGGCTACAGCGAACTAGCCACACTCGTTGAAGAATACAGCTTAAGCGGGATACTGGACTACGCTCTCAACGAGCTCGGTAATGTGGTATATGACGCTATGGGTGATACCATGCTAGCACACCTCGTAGTGGATGGAATACTAGGAGGAGTCGGTGCAGTACTAGTTTTCCTACCACTAATAGCGATAGTCTCTCTAGCACTAGCTCTTCTCGAAGACTCCGGTATAGCTCCACGTATAGCCGTTGGCGTTCACAACCTATTAGCGAAGATAGGTGTATCGGGACATGCGGTATTCCCCATAACGCTTGGACTAGGATGCAATGTTCCAGCGATACTCTCTACTCGCGGACTACCAGATCCTAGGGAGAGGCTGAGGCTTATACTCACGCTTCCATTTATACCGTGTCAGGCTAGGCTAGTTGTTCTACTAGCCCTAGCATCTGCTTTCAGCAGGTACAGCGGTGGATTGCTACTCTTGTCTGGATACCTCATATCGTTCTTCGTATTTGCATCTGTAAATAGAGTTCTCTACGAGATTGACCGGAGAAAAGGTAGGGCTATAACACCGGAAATGCTTCTCGAGATCCCGCCGATACATAGGCCTATACCGCGTGTAATATGGTGGCTTACATGGAATAGTACTAAGCACTTCTTGGTAAAGGCTGGTGTAATAATATTCTCTCTAAGCATAGTAGCTTGGACAGCAACTAGCTACACTTTCTCGCTAACGTATACCAGTGATCCAAGCGAGAGTATAGCTGCAGCTATCGCGAGATCTTTTGCTCCACTACTTTCACCAATAGATCTACCAAGTACTACAGCTTGGATCGTGTCTCTAGCCTTGATAGCAGGCTTTATAGCTAAGGAGATAATTATAAGTACTCTCTTAATAGCTACAGGAGCAGATAGCGTAAGGAATGCTATAGAGCTAATATGGCTAAGCGATGCACAAATAGCTAGTATAGCCATGTTCACAGTACTATACGTTCCGTGCTTGGCTACGTTAGCAGTCATACATAGTGAGACAAAGAGCTTGAAGTACACCCTACTAGCCGTGCTATTGATGATGGTTATAGGCTATGCTTCGATGGTAGTAACGTACTGGATAGCATCTGCTATAATGTAGCTCTAGCTAAGGCTTCTTATGCTTAAATACTTCTTCGGCTACAACCATTTCCCTCGACTCCATAATTCCAAGCTTATACCTGTAGAAACATGCTCTACATATCTCATGAGACGATGGTTCTCCGCAGATACGGCACTCACTGATCTCACCCTTTAAACTGTGATTTTTAGTTAAGAGATCTATTACTGTTAACATAGATCTGAGCATTGAGTACTTTATACCAGGATGCCTCTCCTCTAGCTCGTTAATGAATCTCCTGATCGATACTCTCACGTTGTAGTGTACATATGGGCATTCGTAGAACTCGGGCATAACGAGGCCTTGAAGAAGCGCGTATGTTGCTGTTTCTTTTTCCGTAACCTCTACAAAAGGCTTTATTCTACGAACAAACTTTGGGTGATCAATAATGCCAGTTACAGGTCCTTGTCTAACTACCCGCTCCCAGCTATTCCTTAAAACGTTCAGCAAGAATGTTTGAATCGTATCATCGAGATTATGTGCGGTTGCGAGCACCGTAGCCCCCATTTCCCGAGCTATCCTGTTAAGTAGATACCTCCTAAAGACTCCACAGTAGCTACATGGTAGGTATGGAAGCCCCCTCTTCTTACCAGTTTCTACTATCTCGTCGAGAGTGAGGCCGAAGTACTCTTTAAAACTAACGATCCTGTAGGGTATACCGAGATCTTCTACTACTCTAAGCATATCTTTAACCGTGTATTCGCGATACCCTTTTATACCCTCATCTATTAGAAGAGCTGAGATCCTCCATCCAGGTACGTTTTTAGAGAGCCCGTATAGGTAGTGTAGCAGGGATAACGAGTCTTTACCGCCTGAAGTAGCTACTACTATGTGCTCTCTACGCCCCAGCATCTCGTACCTTCTAATCGTTCTACGGACTTTTCTATCGAAGTGCTCTAAGAAGTGTTTTTTACATAAAACCCTACCTGTAAGTCTATCAGTATAAACTCCTGGTTTACCGCATACAACGCACTTAGCCACACCACAGCACCGTAGAGTTATTCAACAAGTGAATATAGTTGTCCACCCAGATATCGTAGCAATTAGTGGAAAATATCTATGTTCTCTAAAAACTCTACTGCCACCTAAGCTTATCGGCTACAAGGGCAGCTAGAGCTCCATACACCGCGCCACTAACCATAGCTACTACGAGTAGCAACGCAGTAACTACAGCAGGGTATATCTCGGCAAATAGTACAGCATCCAAGGCTATACAGGGTGGAGCGGCTAGAGCTCCTGCTAATGCACCGGCTAGTATGCCCCACTTTCTATAGCCTAAGAGCGCGTAGCCTAATTCGCTAGCAAGGCCCTGGAAGAAGCCGTAGATCATGTTCGTAAACCCGCCTACTGTAGGGATCACGGTTTCCACGAGTGCGCCCAAGAACTCTCCTAGAAAAGCCGCTAGAGGGCGTCTTATGAGCGAAGCCGCTAAAGGCGCACCTATAAACCATAGGCCGTACGCGAGGATCCTACCAGCATATATTCCTCCTATAGCTTTACCTATATCGTACACATACCATGCAGAGTAGAATACTATTCCTGCAACTACAGCTACCACTCCTAGTAAAGCGTAGTCTACGCCAGTATATCCGGCTACAAGCCCTCTCAACCTAGTGAGCCAGGACACTACTTATCACCGCTAGGGGTATGCAGTTCTCTCTGAAGTAATAACTTGGTAATAAATATTTTGATAAACTGGTAATTATGGATACAGGATCGGCAAAGATAGCTGGAATACTAGGAGAAATACCAGCAGATAATCTGGTAGAGACAGCCTAATCTCTACGCGTCTAGGCCTTCTACTGTGAAAACCTCTCAACTCTATAGCTATACCAGTCCATAGCGCTCTTTCAATAGAGAGGCTTAGAATGGGCTGGAGATAACTGGCTATATCACTGGGAGTTAGAGGTACTGTTCTATAGCCTCTTTGCTTGCGGGAGGTTTTTACCTCATTCCAGTCTTTTGCAAGAACAGGTAGTAGCCTTAAACCATATGCTAAGGGAAACGATATGATCTTCGGAAGCATAAGCTCAGCTTCTAACCCTTTAACTATTTCTCGCGGAGTATACAGCGATACGAAGAACAGGGCGGCGCCAGCTATTGTGATCAGCCTAGCCCCTATTCTAGCTACAGCTTCAAAAACACCACTCCTTATGGTTAGGAACCACGTTTGGAGTACAGCTTCTCCCGTATTAGCTACTAGTAGCGAGTTTAGAAAAACTCCCCAAATAGCTAGTAGTAATAGGAGAAAGACGAATCTACAGCGCTTAAAGCCTAGGGGGAATCCTAGTAAGGCATTTACTAGAGCTACTACCAGCAGAGACGTACCAGACCTGTACAGAAAGGCTAGCACTGTAGCCGTTAGTGTATACAGGAAGGCTAGTGCTACACACGGCTTATTCACGCTACTACACCAGCTACGCTTTCTAAGTAATTAACAGCTTCTTCTTTATCAACGTATTCTGCTCTACCAGCGTCTATGAGGACGACTGTATCGGCTAGCTCTCCAACAACTCTAGGATCATGGGTTGCGATTATGAAAGCTGTCCCAGCTTTACTCAAGCGGTTGATAAGACCCTTAAGTTCAACGAATAATCGGTAGTCTAAGCCTGTAGTGGGCTCGTCTAGTAGTATAAGGTCGTGTGAGTAAGAATATCCGATCACTATGGATAACCATTTGCGCTGGCCGTGGCTAAGCCTGTACGGGGATCTCTTCCTATTCTCTCCGAACCAAGGAATAAGCTTTATGAGCTCATCCATCTCTATGCCTGTCTTCTTACTGAGTTCTCTAACTTCTTCCTCTAAGCTGAGTTTTAAGAACAGATAGTCTGGTTGCTGGGGGGTATAAAATGCTTTACCTCGAAGCTCTATATCACCTGCTAGTGGTTCTAGAGCTCCAGCTATTGTTTTCAAAAGCGTTGTTTTACCGCATCCATTTCTACCAATTATAGCCATTACTTCGCCTCTGTGTAGATCAAGGTCTATGCTTTTCACAAGAGGTTTACCCCTATAGCCTACGTCTACAGCGTTTAACCTAAGTACGGGTTCTCCAAGTTCTTTCCCCTTAGATACACTGATCTCCAGCCTAGCATCTATACCCATCGATAAAAGCCTATTGATGTCTTTGCTACTTAATCCACCCCTATATTCTGCTACTATCCTACCTCTATCAAGTACAAGAATACGGCCTGCTAGATCAGCGAAATACCTTATCTTATGCTCGACCACTACTACTGTATAGCCTTTCGACGCAAATCTAGCTATTTCTTCCCTAATCCACTTAATACCCCAGGGATCAATAGAGGCTGACGGCTCGTCGAACAGTAGCACGCTAGGTTCGTGTGCTATAGCTGCTGCTATGGTGAGCCTCCTCTTCTCTCCACCACTAAGCTCTTCCACATGAGTATACGCTTTATCGAGCAGGCCATACCTACCAAGCATTTCTTTAGTTCTTCTCTCCACGATTTTACCCGGAAACCCAAGGTTTTCGAGAGTAAAGGATACTTCATCCCATGGAGTAGGCATTGCTATCTGCTTCTCAGGGTCTTGGAGGACGAATCCTATAGTACCCGGTATTCTTCGAAAACCCTTAGGCGTCAACGGGTCTATATCATCTAAGGCGATCTCACCAGACACGTTGCCTCTGAGTAGGTGTTTCAATACACCAGTTATTGCTAGGAGAAACGTTGTCTTACCACTACCAGAAGCTCCAGTAATCAAAGTTATGCCTTCATCCATGTCAAAGTACAGATCCTTCAGGACTTCTGGATTACCAGTATAGCCTGCCCGTCGTATACGTGATCTAATCAACTTCTCAACCCATATGAGACATACGATAAACGAGTTATAAATATTTAGATAACTAGATGATACACAAACTAGCCGAGAGAACCGCATACACTATAGCGATACTTTTTTCCGATGTAATAGGTCAATTCTTTAT
>QMWW01000047.1 GCA_003661825.1 Thermoprotei archaeon | reverse complement strand
CTATGCCTCTAAAGCTATCGGGTAGGCCAGCGGGTTACAGTGATGACTTTAGTCTTTAAATGCACGAACTGCGGACTTACCAGTAGAACGCCTCACATGCTCTGCCCTATCTGCGGATCCCTGGTTCACCCAGTGCATGGATGGAAATGGAGCTTCGAGGAAAAACGCGGTATCTGGTCCTTCTCAGGCATACTCCCAAGACCCGATCAGAGAATCTCCCTTGGAGAAGGCTATACCCCACTAATTGAGTCAAGCCGTCTCTTCCACGAGCTAGTATTCTACAAAGATGAAGGAAGGAACCCGACTGGCAGCTTCCGTGACAGAGCGGCCGCTCTAGTAGTTAGTGATGCTCTTAGCCGTGGAGCGAAGCGACTAGTACTAGCTAGCGACGGCAATATGGGTGCTAGTGTAGCCGCTTATGGAGCTCGGGCTGGTCTACCGGTAACAGTCTATGTTCCTCAATGGGTTGACCCCGAGAAGATCATGATTATGAAAGCCTTTGGAGCTAATGTGATCATACGGGATCTGGAGCTAGATGAGCTGCTGAAAGTAGTAAGTAGGAGGAGTAGGAGGAGAGGACTGTATAATGCTTCCTCAACATACAATTCCCTCTCGATCGAGGGCTTGAAGACCATAGCTATAGAGATAGTATTACAAATGGGGCGCGGACCAAAAGAAGTAGTGCTCCCACTAGGTAGTGGATTAACTATTCTTAGCTTATACCATGGATTCAGAGAGATGGTTGATGAGGGGCATATAGCCTATATACCTAAGCTTATAGGAGTTGAAACCTGTGGTAATCCTTTCTATGCATCGCTACTAGGCATTAGCGCTAAGTGTAGCGAAGAAGCTCTACCTGGTCTTTCGTACACTAAGCCTATTATCAGAGACTACGTGGTAAACATTATCGAGAAATACGGAGAAGTAGTAGTTGTTAGAAGGTCTAAAGTCGTAGAAGCCGCTAAAAACCTCGCTCAAAGAGAGGGGCTATTCGTAGAGCCGTCTTCAGCAGTAGCATTAGCCGGGGCTCTTAATATCAGGTTATCGGATTACACGGTTATAGTACTAACCGGGCATGGGTTAAAGGGGCCTTCAGCCTATAGAGAAGCCAGCCGTACTAAAACTACAACGATCTTCCCGGGTTCTACCAAGAAACTGATCATAGATATTCTCAAAGAGAATACTGGTCTCACCGGATACGAGGTCTGGAAGAGACTAGGTCTCAAGATAAGCGTTCAAGCAGTATACCAGCACCTGCACGATCTACTTAGAAAAGGGTACCTAGAGGTAAGAGAGGATAGAGGCCTTAAACTGTACTATCTTAGAAGAGATGTTAGGTTTTCAAGCAAAACTGCCAGTTAAATCTCTTCTTAAAGAATTAACTTTATATTAATGGTATACCTACTGACACTACTTGGTGTTCTGTTATGCGTAAACGGGTAGATGTGGTAGATCTAGCTATCTTCACAGTAGCCGTATATGCTGTTACAGTAGCAGTCCAGGTATATCAACCAGCTACTGGCGGATACTTCAACCTAGGTGAAGCCGTAATTTATCTAGCTGCTCTACTACGCGGTCCGCTCGTAGCTGGAGTAGCTGGTGGTGTAGGGGCTTCAATAGCGGATCTCTCAACGGGCTACAGCATATTCGCCCCCGGCACATTGGTGATCAAGTTCATTGAAGGCGTTGCTGCTGGGCTCTTGGTGGCAAAGCTCGGGAGAAAAGTGAAACCCTTCTATGGCTTTATAGTAGGCGCTTTATATACAGTACTACTTCTTGTCTTCGCGGTATACTACTGGGCTGGCAAGGTGTACTTTGGTCCCGAAGCATACTTTGGAATTGGATTACCATCGCTAGAACTAGTAATACCTCTGCCTGTATGGATCGCTATCTCTGTAGTGGTAGGAGGCGCTATAGCGTATGTTCTAGCTAAGCGGTTCGTACAAAGCAGTGAAGCTTTACTTCTGCTTATCGCCGGTCTCCTCATGGTAATGGGATACTTCCTCTACGAATACTATGTAAGCAATCCATTAACTGGACGCCCCCCAGAAGCCGCTATTGCCGAAGTCCCTATCAACATAGGCCAAGCAGTAATAGGCGTGTCAGTAGCCATACCGCTTGCTGGATGGTTGAGGAGAGCAGGATATGCAGAGGAAAGTGCTAGAGGCAAGGATATACAGAGCAGGATATAAAGGCTCATTTATCATCCAGAACATATCTCTGAGCATAGGAGCGGGAGAAATACTGCTAGTAACTGGTAGATCGGGATCCGGGAAGTCAACGCTACTCAAGTCCATAGCTGGACTTATAGAAATCGATGGTGGGTTTTTTGATGGAGTCATCGCGATCAAGGGGCAGAAGATCTCTCCAAATCCTCTGGTTCTTTCTAAATCAATATTCTACGTTCCTCAAGAGCCCTGGTATGGTATAGTGGGTTATACGGTACAAACTGATTACTGCCATACACTCTCAGTATACGGTAAACACTGCAAGTTAGAGCTCCTGGAAGCCTATGGTTTACTGAGCATAGCTAACCGAGTAGTTTATGGTATTAGTGCTGGTGAATCCCAGAGGCTCTTATGGGCTGAAGCGTTAGAAACAGATACGCTAGTTATTCTATTCGATGAACCCTATACGTACATAGATCTAGAGGGTAGAGCTGTTTTCAAGAAGTACCTAGAAAAGGCTTTGAGCACGGGTAGAGCGGTAGTAGTGGTTGACCATATGCCCGAAAACTGGGAAGACTATGAACCTTATATGCTGGTACTAGATAGAGGAAAGCCCTCCTACTATGGCAGGTTTCGCAGCGGAGTTAAAGCCCTTGATATCCGTAGTCTTAGGAGAGAACGTGCTACCTCGTTAGACGTACTGTTAGAAGCTGAGAACGTATGGTTTAGCTACCACGGACATGATCCAGTGCTACGAGGCGTTGATCTAAGTCTTCGCAGACGAGAGATAATCGGAATAGTGGGTAGGAATGGCACTGGTAAAACTACGCTTTTAAAAGTATTAGCCGGGGTCTACAATGCTAGGCGTGGTAGAGTACGTAGACGCGGTAGCACGGTATATGTACCCGAGAACCCTCTTCTCTACTTCTCGCACCCGTTGCCGCGTGAGGAAATATTTGCTGCCGAAAAGCCTAGCGAAAAAGCGCTAAGGATAGTTAGAGCCTTTGACCTAGAGCATCTCCTTGATAAACCACTTGCTAAACTAAGTAGTGGTGAGAGGAGACGGGTAGCACTAGCATCCGCTTTGGTTAGAGGGTATAGTATCTACCTCCTCGACGAACCTACCGGTGGACTAGATAGGTATACAGTAGAGTCCTTAGTAGAAGCTATCGCCTTCATAGCTGAAACTGGTAGCGGAGTAATAGTTGCTCATCACGATCCAAGGCTAACTGGCTTATTTGATGCCGAGTACAAGCTAGAAGGAGGATCTCTTCAATGCATATACTAGGAAGCTTGGTATATCACGTGTTTCGATCTCTCTTTGTAACAGGGGAGAAGGGTATTCGGCTGGCTCATCCCTTCGCTAAAGCTTTCTTCATCTTTTCAACGCTTTCCCTATTCTCCACAGGGTACTACTCATCGCTAGCGTTTCTCCTAGTAGCTACGATGCTACTGGGTGCGGTAAGCAACGGTTATAGATGGCTGTACTCTTCCAGTATCCTAGCACTTATACCTAGTGCTTGGTACGCTATAACAGCGTATCTCCTGGTTTTAGCTGGCTTACCATATAGTTATGGATTGCTAGATATAGCTTTAATCGGGTTAAGGACCTATACGCTCTCTCTACTGATACTGCTCTATGCCTCAATGGTAAGCCCCGCTAGACTATACAACATCCTACTCAGAATCGGGGCTAAAAGGCTGTCAGTAGCGCCTATTCTAACATGGAGGATAGTACCTCAAGGACTGGTATATGTCTTAGAATCACTAGCTATTGGGAGAGTTAAAGGAGAATCTGCGAGCAAAAGACTAGCTCCAGCTATGGCTTCGCTACTAGAGCTCGGAGAGTATGTGAGAATAGCTAGTTACTACAAAATATATGGAACCCCTAGCAATAAGATCCCTGTATCTACAAGCATGAAGTACTCGGTAGTTCTCGTAGCTGTTTCTATAGCATCTATTCTACTAGCCTATTGTATAGCTACTTAGAAGGATCCGCCAGCCACCGCGTCTTCATTAGATCCATCCGTAGAGGCCGAGACTATCTTCATCGACTACCTCCTACAGTATTTGCGACAATATATGCTTTACCGTTGTCCTGTTCTGAGCTTTTCTTACCTGGTAGTGTTTTTCTCAATAAGTAACTTACGTGGAATTGAGTAACAGGTCTCACGCCATAGTAGTCTACTCCTATACTAGCCATTTCTTCGAGATACCTGGTGTATGGGAGTAGATGCTACACTTACCCTGATCCTAGGAGAGCTCTGCTTCGAGTACCTTACCACTTCTATAGTTTCTTGAATAAATGACTCCTTTAGCACGGTTTGAAAGCATACTCTCTGTAAGGTCTCATCTACACTGGCTAGTCTTCTAGCTATGTCTGAAAGCTTGGCTGAGTACCAGGTTATACGTGATAAGTATTTCTTCGACCCACTGTTGCTAGTACTCTGTGTACAATATTAACAATTGGCTAGACATCCCTTTGGAGAGTACTGTAGTGGGTATAGGGTTTGCGGTTTTATACCGGGTTCTAAGGGTGATTAAGCTTAAGACAGCTAGGGTTCTTGTAGAAGCCCTTACCACTAGCTCGTTTTGAGCCACTGCCTCGACACCGGGCTGTCCACTAATGTCCGTGATAACGCGTATTAACCCTTTTAGCCCTCTACCTAGAATATTGAGCCTATTACTCCTCTAAGTCTAGAGCTTTACGCAAAGCTGGTGATGATTTATGAAGGCTTTAGCATATTTCTTGGTCCTCCTCCTAGCTGCTCTGCTGATGTATCCTATTACAGGGTATGGACAGTATTCCATACTGCCTGAAGCCATACATGTAGTTCTAGCTAGCAATAGCTTTAAGGCTTTCAACTATACTTGGCTCAAAACAATCGAGCTACAAGCGCCGGCTGTTACTAGTGGTGGCGCTGGAGCGGTAATAAATATCACGGTAGGAGTGGCTTATCCCGGTATAGGTAGGTTATTCTTCTCTGCTCTCCCCTTTACAGAGCTTGATACACAGGCAGCTGCGCGTACAGCTGCTTGGGTTGCGTCTACTCTAGCTGGCGTAGAGTTTAATCGCTACGACTACTTTGTTGCAGTCCAATCGGATACTCCTATCATAGGAGGCCCTAGTGCGGGGGCTTTAATGACAATAGGCTTCCTCAGCATTCTCTTAAACATAGATCTTCGGCGAGATGTAGCGATTACAGGTATGATCAACCCGGATGCCACTATAGGGCCTGTAGGGGGTTTAAAGGAGAAGCTTGAAGCTGTAGCGATGGAAGGGTATAGAGTGTTTCTGATACCGAAGGGGCAGAGGATCTATAGGTACCCGGTAGTGGTAGAGGAAAAGCACTTCTTCATAATAGTAAGAAGGATCGTGTACAAGAGCATAGACTTAGTAGAGTATGGCGAGAAGCTAGGCGTCGAGGTGTACGAGGTTGGCTCTATCGTAGAGGCTTTAGAGTTTTTCTCATCCCATACCTTACAAGAGTGTAGTTTCCCCGTAGAATCCAGTAATCTTCTCTCTACTAATGTGGATCAAGTGTTAGTAGAGCTGCTCAGTAATGCTTCATCAACCCTAAACACTGCTAGCGGTCTTGCAGAGAGGGTAGAGAATCCATTCTATAGAAATAGCTTATTGAGCTCTATTAGAGAGCTACAAAATTCTCTTACACGCATTGAGAGTTTAGCCCATAGCGGCTACAAACATTACGCTCTCCTAAAGCTACTCAGCCTATACAGTGATATAGCTTATATCTACGGAGTTTCATGCCTTCTTTCAGGTAATGCTACGCTAGAAGAGCTACTCAGCGGGTATGGTGAATTCCTCGCTACAATAGACTCGTGGATCGTAGAGCTAGAGAAGCAGAGCACGGGCTACGGGGCTTTAGAGCTACTGTCGCTAAGTGAAGCTGACATCGAGCTAGCTAAGCAGGTATTCACTCGTGCAGTATCCTCTCTCAAAGCTGGTGAAAGCGATGCAGCGCTTAAGTATGCTACTAAGGCTTTTTCTATAGGAGTAAGGGCTAAAGTGTTTGCAACCCTGGCTTTAGGTTTAGGAGCTAAAAACGGTGAAGGCGTAGAGCTCCTTAGTAGTCTAACCAGCCTGGTTTACAGTAATGCTCTAAGCACGTATTCCTACGGTAGCGCAGTTATTAGTGAAGCCTCCGGATATACGGATGCTATTAGCGAGGCATCCTCATACTACCAGGTATTAGTTAATGCTTCGCTGTCCAGGTACACGGTAGTATATGGTGCTGGAATATACGTAGTAGCCTATACTTCGTACGCTATACACTTAGTCTTTGATCAGGATATAGATAAGAAATCCGTAGAACTACTTGCCTCTATACTAAGGACGTATCTATGTAGTGTAGGTAGCAGTATACCTCCTGCCATCGACTTCTATCTACTAACGGCTTCAGAAGCTACTGAGCTCAGCGACTATAGAGTAGCCCTTAGATCGCTACTTATTGCAACAACTCTCTCACAGTACCATGCTATCACTGGCTGTTGCCACGTTAACTCACTACAGCAGAACCCACCTACTACTCCATTGACTACTCCGGGTACAAATAGTACCGAGGTATCTAGTGGGAACACTAGCACAGAAGAAGCTATGCCTAAACTTGAGAGCTTAGAGCTCTGGATGCTATCACTTGCTGCTTTAGTGCTTGCTCTAGGTATAGCTTTCCTCATATATGCATGGGTAAAGCAGAGATACAGTACTTAGGAGTATATGTAGTGAGGAGGTGGAGGCTTATCATAGATTCTGGAAACAGCGTATACTGGAATAGGGCGTGGATGAAGCAATGTTTTATTTAGAGAGAAAGGCTTTATCCCAAACACTCTAAGAATATACTACTCTAAGCCCAGTGCTATAAGCATAGGGTATTTTCAACGCGTCGCGGATTCGCTGAACGTAGAGTACGCCGAAAAGCAGGGTATATAGTTTACGCGAAGAATAACTGGCGGAGGCCCCGTGTACCACGACGAAGCTGGCGAGATCACGTACTCCATAGTAGTGTCGTTCAACGACTCTCTCAGCGACGTTATTGAGAGGTATAGGAACATATGCATGGGAATAGTGTATGTCCTGAGAATCTTCGACCTTAGCGCTGTTCAAACCTGTAAGCGATGTAGTGGTTAGAGGCAGGAAGATCTCGAAAACCGTGCAGACTAGAGAAGAAGGCTTTTCTACAATATGGTACCTTAGTGTACGCTACTAACCTATGATAATCTTTAGGGTACTTCGAGCTCCACAAGGGAAGCTATCGGCGCACAAAGCTAGATCTATCAAGGAGAGATTACGACGGTATCAATAGAACTAGGGAGAGATGTGCCGCGAAACAAAGCGATCAGAGAACTTATCTCGGGATTCAGTAAAGCGCTGAACGCCTCGTTCTCTGTTGGAGCCCTTACAGCCGGTGAAGCTTTAGAGGCAGAGAAGCTTGTAGAGAGGTTAGGAGTAGAGAGTGGATCTTCAAGAAGTAAGCGTAGAACATATTAGTAAACTCTATTTACTCCCTACTTCCTCTAATAACCAATTAAGTAAGTACTTGAGTGCTGGAGACCGGAGTTGGCTGGT
>QMWW01000046.1 GCA_003661825.1 Thermoprotei archaeon | reverse complement strand
GTTTTTCCGGCTCTCATCATGGCTTAATGCTCAAGAGACCCTCTTTTCATCATACTCGTTGATTACACATAACGGTTAAGGGTTAATATAGAAAACCTATAAATCATGATTACCAAGAATATGTAAGGAGTAGTGATGCGGCGGTCGTCTAGCCTGGACTAGGACGCCGGCCCTCCAAGCCGGAGATCCCGGGTTCAAATCCCGGCCGCCGCACTAACTCTTAATCGACTTTTAAGATTATGCGCTAAAAGGCGTAGTGATGAACCCGGGCGAGAACGACTCAGTCTATGGGGATGAGCTGTTCGGCCTTGACTGATTCCACCAGTATGCACGGTTATTAGGATGGATCTGCCTAGGAGATGGTGTTTTTAAAGAATATAGTATAAGAACTGGAATAGAGTATTCTGTGCTTGGTGATTGCTTGAGGATTAAGAGCAGTGAAATATTTGATAAACTTGGCTATGACTATAGGCATTGGGTGGAGCCTAGTTCCAAGCCCGAACTCAGCAAACTGAAATTTAGTGATATAGTTCCCGAGTTTTCTAAGATAGAGTTAGGAAGTTTTAATCTGTACAAACATCAATTTGCTGGATATAATGCATTGGTTGAAGGTAACAACCTTATTCTTATCTCTGGAACTGGTAGCGGAAAGACTGAGGCTTGGATCCTGTATGCTATAAGTAAGATCAAAGAAAGCCGGGGGTTCAAGGTATTAGCTTTATATCCTACGTTAGCTCTAGCGAATGATCAGATCAAGAGGATCTCAAGATATCTCTCGCTGATAGGTAAGGAGGTGCTTCAGATAGATAGCGTTAAAAAAGCAGAATACATAGCTACACGTGGAAGAAGCTGGCTTAAACAAGTAATTAATACGGTAAACATCGTGATATCTAATCCTGCATTTATCTTACACGATATAAAGAAACTTCTCATTAATCCCAGAAAGTCACTTTTACATAGATTTTACAAAGGCCTTAACCTGCTAATAGTTGATGAAATAGACTTCTACGGACCCCGTAGTATAGCTCTTTTACTAGCATTAATTAAAATAATATGCGATATTAGCGATGAGGCTCCACAAATAGTTGTACTTACGGCCACTCTTTCTAACCCGGATGATCTAGGAAGATATCTAGAGAAAGTAACTGGAAGGAAAACAACCATAGTTAGAGGAAAGCCATTCAATATAGAAAACCATGTTTACATAGTATTAGGTAAGAACATTAAAGCTCTATGGAATAAACTCCGTGAAAAAAGGAGAGCGATTCTTGAAAAAGCGAGGAACCGCTCTCTTTACGAAGAACTATCGAAAGCTTTAGAATCTTATGAGTATTTTTCGAGGGACACATACAAGTGGTTACTAGTACTACAGTCGATAGGGGTAGAGACTCCATCTCTCTCTATAGACCCATCTGAAGTATTAAGCGCGTATTTACACGATAAATACGTTACCATAGTCTTTACGCATAGTATATCGCTGGCAGAGGAAGTAGTAAGAAGCGTTAAAACGAAAATAGGCAGAGAGGCACCAATAGCTTCTCATCACCATCTAGTACCAAAGAAGGAAAGGGAGAAAATAGAAGAACATGCACGTAAAGGTTTACTAAAGGTTATCGTCTCTCCGAGAACGCTTTCGCAAGGTATCGACATAGGAACCGTGGCTAGAATAGTTCACTTGGGTTTGCCTAGTTCTGTGAGAGAATTCGTGCAACGCGAGGGTAGAAAAGGTAGAAGAGAAGAAGTAGGTTTTTCCGAGACAGTTATAATACCGTTTTCGAGGTGGGATAAAGAGCTCTTAGCAAAAGGTATTGATGCTCTGAGCAAATGGCTTGGAATGGGTATTGAGAAGACACTCATCAATCCAGAGAACATGTATATACATCTTTTCATCGGACTAGCTAAGATCAGATCTCCATGGTATAAGGGTGAACTTAGTACCAAAGAAAGAGAAGCATTAGAAGCTGTTGGCGTAATATCCTCTAAAGGCGTTAACGAAGATTTAGCCAAATGGATCTATGAGCGCATGAACTTCTATGAATTCGCTCCACCATATGGTATTAAGAGATACCTTGTTAAAGGCGAAAAGAAGATCCCACTTGAACCGATCGGCCACTGCGATCTTGTTGAAAAGTTCCAGCCTGGTAATATAGATTACTCCGAGGAAGCTATAGTTACACGGATTGATACCGGCCATAGTACTAGGCATGTACGTGCTGTATACGAAGAGCCTATCAGCGAAGTAAACTTCTATAGAGACGATGCCTTCAGTATAGCGCTGGAGGAGTATCAATATATTAAGATGCAGTGGGGCGAGAAACCGAATATACTTAGAGACATCTTGTCTGGTCGTTTAACGTCTGAAGAGTTATGCGTAGTATATGTGCCGCGTAAGGGTTTTGGCAGATATAGGAAGATCCCAGATCGTTGTATATGGAAATTGCGCTCCGAAAAACCTAGGGTTAAGGTACTAGGGGATCATATACATGTTTACTACGACAGAAGACAGATATATGTACCCAAGCCGACCGGGGGAGAGTACCGCGATTACACATATGGATATCTATACAGCGTCGAACCAGGTGAAAACAGCGAACTGATGAGACTAGCTCTAGCCTCCCTAATGATCATCCTTAGGAGAGTCTATGGAGTAGCTTTTGAAACAATAATGTATGATGTTATAAAGCTTGGTGAATACAAGTATTTTAGCCTCCACGAACCCGAAGCGGCTGGAATAATAGAATCGATTGACTGGCTTGATGTAAGGAAAAAGGTACAGAAATACAGGTTTGACGAATTAGATCCCATACTGCTAGCTGAGATCGATGAACTTGCATATTCAATTCTGATCTCCTACGAGTTAAATTGGGAATTAGTACGTAGTCAGATAATTAGGCTAATAGACTACATTCTTGCTCTCGATAAAATAAGAATAATGGTTGGCAAACGGGAACTGACATTACCTAAACCCAGCCCAGCACTTAGATTGCTATCACTATCACCTATGGCTGAAGTTATAGATGAAGATTCAGAGGCGCCTAAGATACTAGTAGCGCTTGCTGTATTTAACGGCGAAGAAACTGAAAGTGCTACAGCGTTATATCCCCCTATACCGTACATAAGGCCTCCTCAAGATCTTCTCGAGATCGAGAAGAAGGTTATGGACTGGATCTTATACGATGATTATAAATTGATAGTCGCTAATAGGGAGGCGGTATTACGTCAACTTAAACTAGCTAATCTTAAGCAATTAGTCTTACTTATCGAGAAGTTTGAAGACAAAGTACTGGACTTAAGTGTATTAGCGGAGAAGCAGGGTATAAAACCTTTCTCGTATGATGCATTAGCTACTGCTATAGGAGAAGAAGATGAGGTCATACCACAAAAAATACAGGAAATAGTTAGTAGGATCGGAGGGTTTTCTCTTAGCAAAAATTCTTCTAAGCTAATAAGACGCTACTTAGAATTACAGGCAAAGAAAACATACTTAGCATATTTGATCATAGAAACCCTTAGCAAGAAAAGGCTTTGAGATGCTCCAAGCTTGTGTTATTCTATTTTTAACACGGCTTGACCAAGTATCTTTCCGTGCTTAAGATCATAAAGTGCTTTATTAGCATCACTTAATTTGTATAGAACTATATCTGGTAATATCCTATGTCTGGAAGCTAACTCTAGTACTTCACGTACATCTTTACGCGTTACATTGGCTACTGTCTTTATTTCTTTTTCCAGCCAGATCAGTCTATAATCAAGTCTTTCGATAGGGCTCATGTGGATCTCACCTAGTACTACTCTACCACCTTTATCTAGCTTTTTCAAGGCCTCTACTAAAACCCATGAAACAGGTGCAAACACTACTGCAGCGTCTAGTTTAGCATCAATACTGCTTTTAGTATCACCAGCCCAATCCGCGCCAAGTCTATAAGCATGCTCGATCTTCCATGGGCTGTGAGTAAATACATATACTTTAAGCCCTAATGCCTTAGCAATTCTTAGTACTATATTACCTGCAGCCCCAAAACCAAAGATTCCCAGTAGTCCTTCACCGCTTTCGGCTAACCCGGTAAGCTTTAGCGCTCTATAGCCTATAGCACCAGCACATAATAGTGGTGCTACGTGTTGATCATTAAGATTTCGTGGAATAGGATGTATGAAATCTCTCTTGGCTACCATGTATTCTGCATAGCCTCCATCAACTGTGTACCCTGTAAATAACGCTTTGTCACATAGATTTTCTAGCCCCCTTTTACAGTACTTACAGCTTCCACATGCCCAGTAAAGCCACGGTACTCCGACTCTTTTTCCTTTTAGATCACTATCTACCCCTTTACCTACCTCTTCGACAACACCTACTACCTGGTGTCCTAAGACTAAGGGAAGCTTCAGAGGCTTAAGATCCCCTTCGACTATATGTAGATCGGTTCTGCACACTCCACAGTACTTAATCTTGAGTAAGACCTCATTAGGACCGGGTTCTGGTACCTCGACCTCACTTAGTTTAAGTGGGCTTAACTCTATGTTGTTCTGCCTGTATAGGAGCATTGCCTTCATAAACTTCTACACCATTTAAGTGTAATGAGCAAGTATAGCAGTCTAGTAGGGTGCTATATATTGACTCTACTGATTCAGCTATTAAATATACCGCCTAGCGAAGTGGATCCTGTATATGAGCTAAGCCAAATTTTGTGTATCTTATTGTTACTTCTACTTGTTATGGGGACTTTGTTCGATATAAAGAACACTGCTAAAAAATTATTAACAGTTCTAGCAGCTTTAGCAACGATGTTGCATTATTATGTACTGTATAGAGTTTCTCTATATGAATACGTGTTTTTGTATCCGTTGATAGTGATCGAAGAGAATACTAGTGAATACTCGGCTGTGAGCCCTGACTTAGGGCAAATCTTAGTAATATTATTATTAGTTATATGGAGGAAAGAGATAGTTCGGATACTTAAGCGCTACACTAAAAGAGTTCTACAGGGAACTAAAAGCTCTGGAGAAGCTGTTGAACGCTGAACTTACTTCTAGGCATAATTGTACCGAACATTTACAACCTTAAATTATTAAAAACCCTAACATAATTCAATAATAGGAATAGGAGCCGCCGTAGTATAGCCCGGCCAAGTATGCGGGCCTCTCGAGCCCGTGTCGAACCGGGTTATCTTAGCCCGGTGCGCGGGAAACCCGGGTTCAAATCCCGGCGGCGGCATTACTCTAGATCAGGTTTGGGTGGAGTTACTCCTTTTTGTTCCTGATATTTACCGCTATAGGGCCTATAAACAGGACTACTGGTTCTAGCAAATATTATGTGGAGAAATCTTTGACCGGGATAAACACGAACAGGGCAACTTCCTCCAACGAGCTCTATCGTTATCTGACCTTTGAATCCCGCGTCTATAATGGTTGGCGGAATATACAGTGAATACCTTGCAAAGGTACTACGCAAATTGACAAAGCCCACTAAGTCGTGAGGAAGCTCGATCCATTCAAGTGTAGTTGCTAAGACATGCTCTAACGGGTTTATGGTAAACCCTGTTTCCTCGCTTACTTCTTCGCATACTAGGAATTCAGAGACTTCATCACTCTTAGTATCAATAACTGCATTTAGATCGCGTCTAAACCTACAGAATTGATTGCCAAACCTGAGGTCAACGCCGTTCTCTCTAATAGTATCGGGAAATAGCGGTCGAATTACCAATAAACCTTTCTCAACATATACGCGTATATCCCAATCGCTCAAAATCATTTTTACCGCGCCTCCTTAGCTACTTATAAGTTTGTTTCGGGAAAACCATAGGGATTTGATACGATAATAATATTCCTGAAAAGAGATCGGTATTAAATTGACCTATTAAAATCTGTAGTGTTTTCTCATCCAGAACTCGCGTCTCCGGTAAGGATTCCAATTTCTTATTGGTCTATAGTATCCTATGATCCTACTCCATATATCAATGTCCTCGTTACCGCATGAAGGACACCTTGTATGGAGGCCTATGTAGGTTTTTCCGCACTTATTGCAATGTGTTAGTGCTGGTGTGTAGCTCCAGTATACGAGGTCGGTTTGGATAAGCTTTTTAGTCAGAGAGGCTAGAGCTTCTGGATCCGGTTCTTCGCCTAGGAATATATGCATCATGACACCACCCGTAAAGCACTTCTGTACCATCGATTCAATCTCTATTCTATCACTTAAATCCAGAGAACCGTAGTATGGAGCAATACTGGTGCTATAAATAGGGTTACTGGGGTCTGCTAAGTACTCTATAGCTTCTGGGTATAGTTTAATGTCTTTCAAAGCTAGCTTAGCCGCGGCGGATTCGCCAGGCACTTCTTCGACGTTCCAGGGTACATTTGTTTTCGACATCCACTCCCTTGCACGATTTACAGCATGCTCTACTATTTTCTTCATGAGACTAGCTGCTCTTAACCAATCGCGTCTAGATCCTTCCCTCCAGATGTATGGATCCTGGAAGTATATGGCTGCAGCTTCCGGGAGACCCAGTAAGCCTATTGTATTGAAATGACTCGCTGGAAACTCTTGTAGATAGAGTTTAATCATATTATACATTGCTGGGTATCTAGACATAAGTGTTAAATATCTCCTGCGGAACCATTCCTCACTGAGTTTTACGAGATCTAGTATGTCATCGTAGATCTCCCAAAACCTCGAATCATCGCCTCGTGCTTCTAGAGCTATCCTGGGAAGGTTAATTGTTGTAACATTTACAGAACCTGTTATGTCCGGAACAGCCCATAGACCACCGAATCTCTGTCTTTCGATTCTTTTAAGCATTTCTTCCTTAGCGTCATCGATTGGTCTAAGTCGATAACCATTGTATGCGTGTAAAAGCTCTCTTCGGTCAATACTGATTCTACAGCACATTGCATAAGTAGCGTTAGGATCCACTACTCTCGTATTTAACCAGTAGAAGCTACCGCGCTTTGCAGTAGTTTTGAACACAGCGTCGAAAATCTCTGGATCGTTCCAAAGCATTTTAGCAGTAGCCATTATAGTTGGTATAGGGAATGTAAAAGGCTGACCGCGCGCGTCGCCCTCGCTTAGAAGCTTTGTTAATGCTAATACAAACTTCTTCGCTTCTTCCTGGTATGTGCCTAAAGGCTCATCCTTAATTCCGCCGTATATCGCGTAATCTCCTTCTAGCATTTTTCTCGGCGCATCTAAGGCTACTGTAAAGTTGGTAAAGGGTGTTTGTAGACCTACACGTGTTGGATAGTTTAGGTTGAATAGTAGTCTCTGTATGTTCTGTTTGATCTCTTTTAGCGATAGGTTATCTCTCTTAATAAAAGGTCCTGCATACCATTCTACACTACTAAACGCTTGTGCACCAGTGAAATAGTGCTGTAATGTGATTAGATAGTTCGCTATATGGTCGACAAAGGTATCGAAGTGTTTAGCTGGTTTAGATGTAACAGTAGGTGTTTCTAGCCCTTTTTCTAGTAACCGAGCGATACTATGCCCAGTACAGTATGGTATGTATATGCTGTAGGGTAGCTTATGAACGTATATATAGCCGCTTATATGCGCCTTTAATACAGGCCCTGGCAGTATGTCTATTAACTTCCTCATATGCTCTTCTAGTAAATAACTGAAATAACCTGTGGGTCCTATATGCTTATTAGCATTCTCATTCACATCTAAACTATTCCATTTATAGTATTCTTCTAATGGATCGCTCCGAAACTCTGCACTCTCTGCTAATTTTTCCATGATAGAACCCCGAGCAGACATCTGATAAAAG
>QMWW01000045.1 GCA_003661825.1 Thermoprotei archaeon | reverse complement strand
TTAGCTTGCTGTAGAATTCCTCGAAGATATTAGTTAGATCCGTGATTACTTCCCTAATGTCTACATCACCATTTCTTCTAACACATTTGCTTAGAAATCTCAGGACTATTCCTAGTTTTAGCAGAGTATTCCATAGACCTCGAACTACTATAACGTCGAATTCCTCAGCTTTAGAAGCTTCTCTCTCATATTCTTCGCTCGTATCAACTCTCTTCTTAAGTGATCTCAATCTGTTGCTCCAGCCCAGTATATATTCTTTGACTTCCCATAGATAGGGACACCTCTCATCTATGTAGGGAATCATTTTCTTCACAGTGGATTCTACTTGATGAGCTACGGGTTCTACCATGCTGATCAGGTTAAGATATAGGTGTTTCAGCGTAGTTCCAGAGGGCGTAGAATCTTCAAGGACCTTGCTGTAGATGTATGGTGTTTCACATGTTATCGAGAATACACGTGGATTAACTCTTTTTGCATAGCCATATATGGTCTCACCGAGACCCTCTGTACATGCTCTAGGGTCGATACCATGCTTTATACAGTTGTAGTATTCGTCACACATTGTTGGTTCGCGGTAGAATCCATCCTCGAACACTTCTAGGTACGAGGCTTCGGGCATACCCCTATGCAATGGTAGACCTAGCTCCTTTGCCACGGTTTTCAGTTCTCTTACTAGTTTGGGGATGTATTTTGATAGGAAGAAGTAGAGACCACCAAAATCATTGTTGTGAAGCGGGACTACAAGGTCCGGCTCTATCATGTCTATAGCCTTCTTCACAGCTAGTGCTTCCTGTGTAGGCTTGTCAAACACGTAGCCGTTGCATGTGCCTGGAAGCTTCCATTCAACAACCTTAATCTTGAATCTTCTGAGTAGGTAAAGCTTGATGTTGTAGGGCTCGCGAAACCATTCCTCGTTGAGTTGCGCACCACATGGATCGGCAACCGGTATTAGATACCAGCTGTATCTGACTAGCAGAGCTGGCTCGTAGTCGAAGACCTTGGTTACCAGTAGCTGCAGTGCTAGAACACCTACTGGTTCATCGGGATCAACCATATCAATCAACAATATCTTCTTCGATCCTTTACCAGCCTTAAACAAGTATATAGGGCTACCACACCAACCGCTACCAAGAACCTCGTAGTCCAAGCCACTATTTTTAAACGTATCATAGATTTCCTCAACTCTCGGTATACCCTTTAAAGCCAGACCTCCTAGCAAGATCCTTAACATCCCTAGTCCCAAGGACACCATCCTCGCCGTTTGACGCTAGATACCTAGCTGATTTGGTCTACTACTCTTTCACTTTCTAGCCAAAATAGATTAATTATAGCTAATGCTGGATTTCGCGTAGGTATGGAGACTGGAAACCATAAGAGCAGCAGGAAGGTGCGTCTAGGAATGCGTAGAGAAGCTGTTGTAGCAGAGAATCTCGAGAATGAGGTGCATCACATAAAGAGAAGAGAGCGAGAGAGGATGGTTGGATCAAACTATTTTATCGAAGCTATTGGTCTAACCAAGATCTATGATAATAGCATCATAGCACTGAACAACCTTACATTCAGTACTAAGGCTCGGATACTGGGTCTAATAGGTCCTAACGGTGCTGGTAAAACAACTTTTGTTAGAATAGCAACAGGTCTTCTAAAACCAACCAGAGGAACTATACGTGTTCTCGGCATCGATGTAGCTAAAGGATTGAAGGAGATCAAAAAGCGGATATCGTTGGTACCACAAGATGTTTCTCCTGATAGCAGAGCTACCGTGTATGAACATGTTGTTTGCTACCTCATCACTAGAGGCTACAGCATCGGTGATGCTAGGAAAAGAGCTCGAGAAGTACTCGATCTCTTCGATCTGCGGAGTCTAAGGAATACCACATGTCTGCGCCTTTCTGGAGGTCAGAGAAAGCTAGTGATTGTAGCAGCTGCTCTAGCTCCATACGAAGTCGAAGCTGTTTTCCTCGACGAGCCTACGACGGGGTTGGATCCTGCTAATAGGATCAGGTTCTGGGGATTGATATCGAGAAGGGTTAAGGAGGGTGTTAGAGTTCTTGTTACAACACACGAGATGGAGGAGGTTGAGGAGCGTGTTGAAGAGGTTGTGATGATTAATAGAGGCAGGCTGGTACTCCAAGACAGATCACAAGATATTCTATCGCTTTTCAAAGACAAGATATGTTTAGATATACTAGAGCCAAACAAGTTCCACAACGTATTCAAAGACCGTACATCGCTGCATTCCGTAGAAAAGATTGTGGATCTAGGTACGGCGATAACTATGTATGTTTCTAAGGATGCTTACGAACACTTGCTCGACATTCTATGCAGACATAGTATAGAGTTCAAGATCCGGAGATGTACATTGAAAAACGCGTTCCTTTGGTGGACATCATGAGGATCCTGGCTTCGTTGAGAAGATTGCTCGGAGTAGCGCTATTCATAGCTGTTCCCATCTCGAAAGAGTGGTCTAGCCATATGATAATGTTCTTATCGTCTATATGACTGATAATTCCATTCTATGCATTTGGAGGTAAAACACTGGCAGCACATGCTCTTATCGGAGCTTTGATAAACATTGTCTTCTCAGTCTGTATCTACAGCGCATATGAAGAAACTCTGTACGCTATTGAAGGTCTTAGAGATTTCTTCTTAGCATCACCTCTAACAAGTTTTGAGTTTAGAGCTGGTCTAGCTCTAGGCATATTCTTAACAGCATTACCTTCTGTAGCTGTATGCCTAGCAATGCTATTCATTATGGCAGGATGCGGTGTTACAGAACTTCTACTAACCATATTCATGGTACTCGTACTGTGGCTGCTATCGGTACTGATGGGGTACCTAATACCTATCAGAAGGAATGTGCTTGCGACGGGTAATATAATACGTGTTTTGACAATAGTTTTCGTTGTTCTACCACCGATATACTATCCACTAACTGCATGGCCTAAACCATTGAGAATGCTAGCATATGTTTTTCCAACATTCAATATCTCGGAATTCATGAAAATAGTTCTGAGAATAGAGCAGTACACATAACAACACCTAATGACAACGATAACCGCATTCATAACAGAGTTCACAATCATAGCCCTGCTAGCATACAGACGAGCCAAGTCAGGCTAAAAACTCGGACATCGCTATTAGGTATCAACACTTTTCTAAATTCAACACAACATCCTAAGAAATACACTGAAAACATTCTCCGTTAGCTGTTTAAACACAATGTTTTGCAGATGATAGTACTGCAAGTAACTACACAGCTACATCTTTCCTAAGGTGCATAAAGTGAAGATAAAGTCTATTGTTTGATTAGTGAGGTAGCGAATTAATAAAGGGTGCCGTAAGGGTAAACCTTGGATTCAGGATCGGTGTGGAAAACTTGCTATAAATCCTTGAGAGCTCAAAAAGGATAGAATACTATACGGAAGAAAGACAATCCTGATCCTTCATCCCGGCCTCTTTTAGCAATCTTATTTAACATATTCGACTCCATCCAATCCCTTGAATTCGCGATCACCTGTTAGAAATGGTATTTTGAGGCGTTTCGCAAGTACATATCCTAAGGCATCTATCAAGGAGAGGTTTCTGGATTGCTTCTTCAGCCCTATACGTAACGCAGAAGCTTCGGCATAGTCTTCGTCTGTAGGCTGTATAATTGCTACAAAGACTCGCACCATTCTTAATATCTCGACTGCTTTCTCTTTACCGTAGTCTCTCGTTAATGCATAGGCAAGCTCAAGTAGGTTGAACTCGCTAGTAACAAGCTCTTCACTAGCATATCTTTCGTAGGATGGGTTGCCTCTAAGAATCTCGACTAGCGCATATGTATCAGCGTAGTAACGCGCCAAGGTCTTTCAGCCATGCAGCTTCCTCAGCTCGTCCTTCAACTTCTGGGGATCGATCTTCCAATCCTTTAGAAGACCGTAGATACCCTCAATCCTTAGCCTTACCCGGATACCCTCCGGCAGATCTAACTTCTCTAGTGGACGCAACACACCCTTTTCATATACAGCCTCAACAACTCTGCTCACGCTTAATCATCCCCTAGTACTAGGTATCATGCTAGCAAGCTTTAAGAACTCATTGCATTGCCACAAAATCTGCATATAGAATCTTTACACCGGAAACAATACCAGCTAACAAATACACCAGCCCTACGATTCTCGGCTTACCTTCTCAGACTTCACACTTTTAGCGATGTAGAGAAGGTCGAAAAGCTAATGTGGTGTAAGCTTACTTCTTGTTGCAGGGGAAGTATTTGGGTGAACATCTTCTCTATACACGGCTAGCCAGATATTACGACTATATCTATAGGGAGTATCTTAAGTATGGTGTGCCTAGGCTCGTTGATGCTTATGAGGATGTTTTAGAAGTTATGCGAAGCAGAGAATTCGTGATGTAGTTGATGTTGCTTGTGATACTGGTGGTTCTACGATAGAGCTTGCTAAGAGAGGGTACAGAGTGGTGGGTGTCGATATCCATCCTGAGATAATAGATATTGCTAAGGAAGGTGGAGATGCTTGGTCTTAGAATAGAGTTCATTGTTGCGGATGCTAGAGCTCTAGACAAGGTCTTTCCTCTAGAGAGCTTCGATGCTGTAACAATGTTCTTCTCCTCGATATAGTCCCTACCATAGTTGAGGAGCTAAGTGAAGAGCCTAAGGTTATCATATAGTATGAGCCAAGGAAGTAGACCTATATCGGTAGGAATATACCCAATAATCTCTTCCACAGTACTGTCCCTAATAAACAATGCAACGTCTATATCAGTACCAGGTGAAGATCGTGAGATGGAGTGAGATCCCTGCTTATGCTCGTCGATACATACTGTACCACACTATCATATCGCCACTGTTGATTACATGGTACATGCTGCCTATGTATATGTTCATGACTGGTTACAGTATTTTAGAAGTTGGCGTCATCTTTACCCTGGTACATGTATTATCTATCCCTGCTACGTATGCTGTGGGAAGACTGTTTGATAGGATTGCTATTAGGCATGGCCTTATACTCATAGATGCTCTTGATGGAGTAGCATCTATACTCTACGGACTTGCCTATGGAACAGTAGCACCGTTAATGCTATTCCTAGGACTACTCATAGAGGATATAACAACAATATTCTATCCGCTCTACCAAGCGGCTGAGAGGATTCTCTATCCAGAGGATAGAATGGAGGAGGTGTTCGCATGGCATATCAGGTTACCTGAGGTAAGCCAGCTAGTAGGCTTCCTCTTGCTGGGATACCTGTTTGGCTATGTGTTCGATACACCCCACTACTATAGGCTAGGTTTTATAGCGTTTGGCTTAACATCTGTATTCACTATCATGTACCTACTAAAGTTCATGCCTAGGCTAGATGTTGAGGAGAGGATTAGTGTTGAGAAGTTTGAGTTTAGGATAGATAAGGAGTTCAGGTTGATCCTAGTGATGGAAGCGCTGATAACTCTTGCATGGTCTATAGCTCCAGAGATAGTGTTGCTAAACTACATAGTCAACGTCCTCGGTCTAACGCTCTTCGAAGCTATGGTCGTTGAAGCAGCAATATCCATAGGAGCTATAGTAGCAACATACATCTCCGAGAGGATAAGTCAAAGCCATAGGTTTGAAGCTATTGCTGTAGGCTATATACTGGTCTCCTTATGGGCCTTAATAATGTCGATGAACCCTCCCTTCATCTTTGTCGTGTTAGCGTATCTAATAGCTAGGTTTGGCGAAGTACTAGCATTCCCATTCTATAGATCGTGGATCTTCAGTAAGACACCTAAGGAGAAAGCCAGTAGTGTACTATCAGCACTATCAAGTTATAGGAGATTAATAGCTTTAGTTTCACCAGCAATCGCAGGATTCCTAGCATCAATAAGACCAGCACTACCATATCTAGCAAGCTTACTACTCTTCATATCATCATCAGCAACACTTATCACATATAGATTTAAGTTTAAGGAAACATAGTAACATGACCTACGTTTCCCAGCCTTAAGAACTTCATTAATGTAATCCAGTTAGTTTACGAGCTATAACCCATAACGGCTCTTGCATAGTACATGAAGTTCTTTGTCTATAGCATCATCCTTTAGCACACAGCTTTCTACTTCACGCTATGTAGGACGCCAAAACCACGTCGGATTTATGTAGAGTTTCGCCACCTCTTTCCAAAGATCCAGCTCAGAAAGCTTCTTGAGCATACAGCTACCTTCACCTAAGCAATAGTTTGAACCACATTATAGCTATAACACATGCTAAGGCTGTATAGCTGATGAAGTGCTTGTATACAAGGAATCGCAAATGTTATCCGGTATTTAAGGTCTCTACAATCTAAACTTCAATGAATTCTCCGTGGAATCTGGTTAAGATTTTGTAGCTGTTCTGTGTGATGAGAATGTGTGGTTCTATGCGCACACTACCCTTATTGAGGATGTATGTTGCTGATTCGTATGCGAAGACCATATTAGGTTCAAGGCTATAGTCTATGAAGTCTACTATGATTGGCAGTCTCCGTGCTACGTTATGAACCGCTTTAAAACCTCTTCGATAGTACTACAACCATAGCATGGACAGGGCTTAGCAATCGATGTCAGTACCGATAACGTAGCTATCTATACATACATCCTAGAAATAGCTTGACCAAATGACCGTATTCAGACCCCAGATCGATGACAACATCTCTACATATCTTCGATAACGGTGTCCTTCATACCTTCACTTAAAGGCTGTTACTAGGTGATTTGGCAACCTAGGCAATCCTAAGCATAGTAATACTCTGTTTCTCTTTCTCTTAAGGATCTAGCAAGCCCCTAGTCTTGAGCACTTCGTGGATCTTCTTAACCATCTCTAAGACTTTAACGTATCCCCTCTCCTTCAAAATATTCTTAACACGCTCTACATCGATAGAACCGTACTCATGTACTAAGATGTTCCTGAAGCGTATCATCTTCTTGAGCAGATCAGCTTCGTCATCTGTTATTAAAGCGTTGTTCTTCAGACATTCAACACAGCTTATTGGGGTTTCACATGTACATAGCATGCGTGAGCATGTATGTAGAAGGTAGTTGATCGTTGCTTGAGCGTGTATCTGGAGGGCGTGGAGTATAGCGTAAAGGATTTGCCAGTTACTCCAGTCTATCCTCTCAATATCCGCTACCTCATTCAGCAGTGCTACATGCCTAGCTATATCTTCAAGAAGTTTCTCATGCAACACTCTCCATCACCTGCTTAACTAGGGTCTCGGTGTATCCAACAGCTTTTCTCGACAGCATGAAGTCATAACATATGCTCACGATTTTCACAAGCATTTCGCATCCATAGTCATCTTGATATATGATAACGCCTCTTCTAAGAGCTTCGAGGAAGAGGAAACAGTTGGTACTAAGAGGATCCGTAACTACATAGATATCGGCTTCGAGACCAACAACCTTCTCGACAACCTCCATCAACCTCAGCTCAAGCTCCTCGGGATCTACGCCTCTCCCTGGAATAGCTACTATATCTACATCGTGTGGATTCCTATTCCACAAAGCAGATCCATGGATGACGATAAGCGACGCTCCAAGACTCCCCCAATAAACCCTCTTCAAGAGCCCAACGATGTTGCCTCTCATAGCATCACCAATGCGTTGTCTACGATACGTAGATACCTCGTAGTTTACATAGCTATTTAAAGAATATAAAGGATTGCTTCTGCAGAGATCACCTAGCATCTCCTTTAACCAATGACTAGGCAGAGTTTCCGAGCCTTTTAGCCTAAGCAGCGTGGAAGGCATAGGCATTGTTTCACCTGCTATTACTGTCCTAATACCTAATACTAGAGTCATCACCGCAGAGATTCCAGGGAGCGCTCTACATGTTGGCCAGCAGGGTAGCTCCCTCGATACCACCACTCGTAACGCTCCCCATAGCTGGATACCTATATGAGAGAGGGGTGTGCAGTGCAACGGTAGTTGCGGGCATCCTCAGCATTGTGCTACTGATCCTTTTGGCGATGTTCCTAAGAGAGATGGCTTCGTCTAGACGTAACAGAACATTTATTGATGTCATCATACGACTGAGGGATCTGCTTAGAGATAGGTTCTTTCTGCTACTCATCCTCGCTTTTGGGCTGGACATGCTTGTAAAGGTCTGGAGCGGTACATCCCGATATACCTCAGAAGCACTGGGTTCACAGCTGTCGAGT
>QMWW01000044.1 GCA_003661825.1 Thermoprotei archaeon | reverse complement strand
TGGGCCCGGGGGGATTTGAACCCCCGACCACCCGGTTATGAGCCGGGCGCTCTACCTGGCTGAGCTACGGGCCCTCTATTTATAGTAGGTATAACCATAGGGGATTTATAAGTTATCGTGTTAATACCCGGATCTTCTTACTATATATTTTGGTAAATAATGCGATTCTAGTAATCTAAGTACCGGTTTTCCAGGACCTTAAATATTCTATTTGCTCTGGTGTTAGCTTGTCTATTTTTATCCCCATAGATTCAAGCTTAAGCATAGCAACTTTTTCATCAAGATCCCTTGGTTGGTCGAATACTTTAGGCGGTATTTTTCCGCGATTATCGTATAGGTATTTTACGGCAAGGAACTGGTTTGAGAAGCTGAGATCCATGACCTCGCTTGGATGGCCCTCAGCTGCTACGAGATTAACCAGCCTACCCTCTGCTAACAAGTAGAGCTTTCTACCATCACGTAACTTGTACTCTACAACGTTTGGTCTTATACACCTCTTGGAGGTACTCAATGCCTCTAGGTCAGGTATCCATACCTCGACATTAAAATGACCAGCATTAGCTAGTATTGCACCATCCTTCATTTTTTCGAAGTGCTCTCTTCTAATAACGGCTTTATTTCCAGTAGCTGTTATGAATATGTCCCCTATCTTCACCGCTTCATCCATAGACATAACCTCGAATCCATCGAATACCGCTTCTAATGCTCTAAACGGGTTAACTTCTGTGATGATTACCCTTCTAGCACCTAAGCCTCGAGCGCGCGTAGCAATCCCTTTACCAACCCATCCATAGCCAGCAATCACTACTACTTTGCCTGCTATCAAAACATTGGTTGCACGCATTATACCATCAAAAGTGCTCTGCCCCGTTCCATACCTATTATCGAAGAGGTACTTCGTATAGGCGTTGTTAACAGCTATGACTGGATATTTTAGTAAACCGCTCATCTCCATGGCCTTTAACCTGGTCACGCCCGTCGTTGTCTCCTCCGTTCCTCCTATTATAGCGCTTGCTATATCAGGGTATTCGCTGTGAAGTGCTGCATGCAGATCTGCTCCATCATCCAGAACTATATCGGGTTTGCTTTCGATAACCTG
The DNA here is from genome assembly GCA_003661825.1 of Thermoprotei archaeon. Taxonomy (GTDB): domain Archaea; phylum Thermoproteota; class Thermoprotei_A; order Sulfolobales; family Desulfurococcaceae; genus QMWW01. The sequence continues at coordinate 7,203 of QMWW01000044.1, read as the reverse complement.
TTTTATACACCAATAGTAATCCTCGCTAGACTGCCCTCTCCAAGCATATACCCTAATACCTTCTTCGACAAGAGCTGCTGCCACATCGTCTTGAGTTGATAAGGGATTACTAGCCGCTAATACGATCTCTTCGGCACCACTATCTCTAAGAGCAAGCATTAACACTGCTGTAGCTTTAGTAACGTGGAGAACAGCTCCTATCCGTATACCCAGTAGTGGTTTCTCCTGAGAATATTTCTCTCTAAGTCTTGACAGCACAGGCATGTGTCGTATAGACCATTCAATCTTGAGTTTACCTTGATCAGCTAGTTCAAGGTCACGTACCTTATACTCCAAACATTCCACACCCCAGTGAGTCCAGACTAGTATATAAAAGCGTAGCCTTAATTACCTTGCCTCAACCCATATAGTAGAAGGCTTAATGGTAGAGGGAGTGTGACCTAAGTCGAGGGATACGGGTCGCCCAAATATGGATAACCAGGCGAGATCTTGGGATAAAGCCAAGGGTAAGGTTGTAAATATACTTACAAGCAGGCCTTGGCTACTACCATTCATTTACCATATCTACTCGCTACAAGGCGTTAAATTAATCGAGTTAAAAACATTGCTTGGACTAAAAACAGCCGTAGTTAAACGAGGTTTATGGTGGCTCATAAAGAGCGGAATAGTTGAAAAGAAAGGTGAAAAATACGTCATAAGTCAGCAACATACAAAGCACTTAGCCAAGCTAATGCTAGCAGCTTGTACTACTGGGAGGAGGTACGTGGTTAAGATCGGTAAAGTATACCTAGTAGCTGTAGTAAGGAAATCCAGGATCACAGCATATAGTGTTCCAGAAGATGCCCTCAATAAGCTGCTGAACAGAAAGCTTGAGAACAGAAGCATAAAGGATATCGCAGCCGAGGTTAAGATGCCGTTAAAACTGACTGCACGTGCGCTAAAACTATATGAAACGCTAAACACTTGTTGGAGGTAAGATCAGCCCCGCGTGGCGTCGTCATAGCTGTCTCGGCGTCGATAGCACTCATCACCTGGTCCTGGTTTAGAATTAATACCTAAAATACAGTTATAAGGCTAAAAAGGCTGTCATAGTATACTCTCCCCTAGCGTGATGAAGACCTTTGAGGCAGATCTAGTTGTGAAGACAAGGCGGAGCACTGAGCTACTTAATCTCTGAGCTCTTCCGTTATAACCATAAATACGGAAGATAGTACAATAGCTATCAAAACGACTTCTAAAAACCCTAATTCCTGTCCGAGAAATATATATGCAAGAATAGATGCTCCAACGGGTTCACCTAGAGCTATCGATGTAGCAGAGCTAGTCTTCATGTACCGTAGCAGGTAGTTCATAACGGTATGTCCGCCTATCATAGGTATTACTGCTAAAAGGAGAAAGAATGCATAGGACTCTATGTCATAATTGTATAGATTGCCTCTAATACCCAGTATGTAGAGAAGAGTTGTAGTTGCTGCAACCATGTATGTGGGAATAGTGTACTCTAATAAACCCGCTCTTTTTCTCACAAATTTGCCTATGCTAAAGTAAGCTGTAGCAGCCAACGCACCTCCTAGAGACAGCAAGACTCCGTATATGGAACCGCGTGCTATATCTGGGTGGAGGAATAAGAGTATGCCGATGAATCCTATAGTTAACCCCAATATTTGCTTCTTTGTTATCTTCTCAGACAACAAGTACCTATCAACAACAACGCTGAAGAGGGGGTATGAAACAACTATAGTAGTACTTATAGCTACTGGTACGTGGAAGAGCGATTCCATCCATAACAGAAAGTGTAGACTAAGAAAAATCCCTGAGAGAACCGTATATCGCAGCATAGCTGGCTCAACAAGTACTATACGCCTATACCTCGCAAAACCGTAGATAAGAAGAAGGGCTGTAGAGATAGCTAATCTCCAGAAAGCACATGCATACGATGGTGCTTTAGATAAGAGAACCAAAATGGAGGCTGATGAGATACTTAGTAGCGATAGACTGGCAAGAATTAGCACTATGAGCTTACCGGCCATGTAGTAGCCCCTAACCTATATTCTTCGATTCTAACCCGATAGTTAAGGATAATATAGGACAGAGGAAATAAGCTAAACGAAAAGGGTGTATACAGAGTTGTCTAAACTCCATGAGCTATCAGATGAATTAGCAAGAATAGTTAATGAAGTGAAAGATTCGATAATAACTATAACTACTGAGAAAATACAGCCAACAGCCCTCTTTGGTTATAGATCAATTGCGAGCTTTGGTTCAGGATTTGCAGTATCGCCTAGATATGCTATAACTAATGCACATGTGGTAGGAGGTAGTGCAAAGATAAGGGTTCTATATGCTGATGGAGAGGAAAGCAAAGCTGAGGTAATAGCTAGTGATCCAACAAAAGACTTAGCTCTTATAGAAGTACCTTCTAGCATGAAGCCGTTGAAACTGGGAGATTCCGATAACCTGGCTATAGGGGAAATAGTTCTAGCCATAGGTTCTCCACTAGGATTACCAGGTCCCTCGGTAACACTAGGCGTTATCAGCGCTCTTGGCAGGACTATAGCTGGGGAAAACATTGTTCTCGAAGACTTGATACAAACGGACGCAGCTATAAATCCTGGGAATAGCGGCGGACCATTAGTAGACGTGCACGGGAAGGCTATTGGTGTGACAACAGCTATAATACCGTATGCACAGGGTATAGGGTTCGCCATCCCTATAAATACTGTGAAAAAATTTCTCGAGATCCTAGCTAAATACGGCAGACCCATCAGGGCTTGGATCGGGGTATATGTCGCTCAAATAACTAGACCTCTCGCAAAGCTATTAAAACTTCCAGCACTAGAAGGGGTAATAGTCGTAAAAGTCGTACCAGGCACACCAGCATATACCGCTGGGATAGAGGAGGGCGATATAATAGTACGGGCTGGAAACCGTAGAATCGAGAAAGCCCGCGATCTAAGAGAAGCTATAGAAGATAACATAGATAGAGGCGCTATAGAACTAGAGATTGTAAGAAACGGTTATAAGTATTATGTAGAAGTACCAATAGTAGTTGAAGAGCTGTAAAGGGAACAGTATTTAGTCTAAGCTAGAAGTATGGCGGGCCCGCCGGGATTTGAACCCGGGATCTCCGGCTCCGCAGGCCGGCGCCCTATCCAGGCTAGGCCACGGGCCCTCTTAACTAATCTCTTATCTCTACGGAATTATAACTATTTCAATCTACGTACAAACTTTTTGGAGAGCTGATCGGCCAAAGCTATGGGTAGTGGAAGCTTATACTTATCTACAGTTAATTTCTTTGTTAGCTTAACTGCATCTTCTAACCTTATCTTATATCCTATGCTTACGTATAGCTTCTTACCTCTGTGTTCGATAACTTTAGCTACCACTCTACCATGAGCCCAAACCACTCTTTCCCCGTCTTCGATCTTCTCTTCCCCGTATAGTTTTTTCTTGGCAATGCCTACTGAAGGAGTGTTTAGCACTAGTCCAACATGCGTTGCAATACCGAAAGCCCTAGGATGAGACAAACCGTGTCCATCAACGAATACTACATCGGGTTTAGCGCCAAGCTTCTTTATAGCAGCAATATATGCTGGTGCTTCTCTGAAAGCTAAAAGACCTGGTACATATGGTATGGCTGGTTTACGGTAAACAACCGCTTCTTTTAGGACAAAGCCAGTTCTGTAATCTAGGAGTACCGCTACACCACACATCAAGTCCTTATGATAAGCCGCATCTACCCCTACAATGTACTGTAGCTTATCTAGGTTTAGCTGAGGAAAACTATCTAATTCCTCTAATACTCTACGCGACAGATACTGCTGAAGCTCCATAGCCCGCTTATAATCAAAGACTCTTGCTCGAGACAAAATAGTGCCTCAGCTATTTCTCTCCTCTCTTAAATACGTATTCCTCCAAGCTATATCCACTGCGAGTAATAACCAGTAGATCAACTCCATCTCCTGATAACACGTCTCTCTCTATAGCAGTTTTTATAGCCCCCACAACCAACTTCTTCGCATCTTCTATACTTATATCATCTCTATAGTTAGGCTCAATATATCCTAAGGCTACTCTACCACCGCTTCCGAGAGCAACATATTTCTCCTCGATCAGGCTGCCGACAGGGTCTAATACAAATACCTCTGGTTTACCGTCTCTGCTAATTCCTCCCACAACTACCTCTGTGAACATAGGGAACAGTTTATACGAGTATAGAACAAGCGATAGCATTTTAGCAAGATTTCGTGGTGATATCCTACGACTATGGTCTAGCTCGTAGCGTTTAGCCTCGTACTTTAGGATCTTCACTAGGAACTGTATATCCCCCATTAACCCCGCAAAACCTACACCCACGTAGTCCGTGACGGGGAACACCTTTCTAGCACTTCTACTTAAAATAAAGCCTTCATATGATAGCCTTTTCTCACCACCAATTACTACTCCATCACGAGCTTTAACACCAATAACCGTTCCAGGCAACATCTCCATACTAAATCACCATCGCGCCTCATACATAGTATCCATTTAGAGGTATATAAAGAAATAATTCCACGCCCCTGACCGAATAAATAGTTTCGGCCAACTCTCCCTCTCACCTAACATACAATAGCTTCTAGAAAAAACGCTGCCTACCATATACACTAACCGAGGCGTTGCACTTGAGCTGCAAATGCCCAATATGCGGAAATACCCTGATCTGGGATTATCAATCAGGAGAAGTAATTTGTAGCACTTGCGGATACGTAGTCGATAGGATATACTATTATGGCCCAGACCGTGAAGACGAAGATGAATCTCTTTGGCGGGAAATAAAAACCCGCAGAAATCCGCGTGTAAACACCATTGCTAAGAGGTATAGGCGCCACGTTAAGCTATACCATATAGCTAGTACGTATGTAAAGGGTAAACCATGGCTTGAAATAGACTATGACAAGATCTTTGAAACTGGAAGATTAGTTCACAGCATTAAATCTAAAGCTACTCTGGAAGCTGAGAAGAATATAAGCGATCGAGGGCTTTGGAGCTTAGTGAAGAAGGGGCTAGAGTTCATCGAAAAACGCTACCCAGTAGCGCTGGCACGTAGTGGTAGAGGCAAATACGCATTAGCGTATATGGTCGCTACCTATATAAGTACTAGGCATTTCCCAGAGGTGAAAGAGGTAGTAAAAGTGTTCAATATAAGCGAAACTAGCTACAGACGCCTCCTAAGAATAGCTAGAAAAATAGTTCCAGAGAAGAAACAACCAGTTATAGCGTATTAGACCTACCAGAAGAAAGTATTATAGCGCTTCTAGGCGTAGTAGATGTCAGAGGCTTTTACGAATCTATGCTGGATCAGATATGAGACCGGGAAAACTGCGACGATACTACATAAAAACTTACGAAGAGCTTTACCTAGCTGTAGATAGGAGAATGCGGGCAATATCTATACTAAGAACTAGGAAAAACAAGCAATTAAGCGCGTTAAGAACTACATTGCTAGCTAAGCTTGGCACTGCATTCAATATTCTTAAAAGTGAGATAGATAAATTAGACAGCCTCATAAAAGATCTGAGTAAATCCCATAGCTTCTATAGAGAGATATTTACGCTTGAAACTGGGAAATATCCTGAGGATCTATCTCCAGTCATCAAAAAGATGAAGAGAAGTATTTCAATAATTTATAGAGAACATCGTATACGTATAAAACAGAGTAGAGAAAAACGTGAAGCCGTAATAGCCTTTAGAAGCGGTATAGGCAGACTGCTATCGGTATATAGGCGTAGGCGGAGAGTGATAGAATCTATTAAATACGCTGTAGCAGAGCTTTCCAAGTTACCCGATATAGTAGATGGATATACTGTTATAATAGCTGGTATGCCACAAGTAGGGAAGTCTACACTGCTAAGCAAGCTTACAAGAGCAAAGCCCAAGATCTCGCCTTTTCCATTCACGACCAAAACGGTGATCGTGGGGCACATTCTAGTAGAACCATATGGTAGAATCACGCTTGTGGACACGCCAGGAATACTTGACCGACCTATTGATAAGAAGAACCCTATAGAGCTTAAGGCCGTACTCGCAGTAAAACACCTAGCTGATACGGTTTTATACATGTTTGATCCGAGTCCACAGAGCTATTACAGCTTTGACGAACAAATCAGAGTATATAGGAGTATTGTTGAACTAATAGAGAACAAGGAGGTAGTGCCCGTGTTTAATAAGATAGATCTCACTCCACGTGAACTGTTAGAGTCTAGAGCTAGCCTACTGGAACGAATATATGGTAGTAAGCCGCTACAGGTATCTGCATTAAGAGGAGATAACTTGGATCGTTTAAGGGATCTACTAATAGATAAATTTATGGAGAAAACCCGACACCTGCTACGGAGATTTTAGCTGGTTCTCCAGTAGATCCCTGGATGCGAACATACGCTTCTGGTAGAAACTTTTTCGCCACTTCTATAGCAGTTATGGTGTGCATTGTTAACGATGAAACCCCTACTATACTCTCTCCACTTGCTAAGAAGAGATATGGTATTAGCATATCACCCATGTGCCTATCAAAAGCCATATTAGATCTAAGCTCTTCAACGAGTTTTTCACCAGCTTCACGACCAACTGTTTCTGCAGGCTTGCCTTTAGCACCGAGGCTATCAGCTCCTATCCTAGTACCTCTCTCTACCTCCGCATAAACCAGTATACCACTGCCCGGGCCTAGATGGGGATCTCGCCTGCCTTCATAGGCTTCTATCTCGATCTCGGGCTCTATCCCGATCTCCTTCTTGATGTACTCAGCCGCACTACTTGCCTGTCTTTGAGCTACATGTCGTGGGAGACGGACCGCATGACTTATACCTCTAATCCTTACTATCTTACCGCGTAATACAGCATGAACAGGTTTAAGTGGTTCGGCAGCTGGACTTATTTCTATCAATACCTTACCACCACCGCGTGGATAATGCCCCCTCCTATAAACCTTGAGCTTAGCATTTACACCGAGTAGAGAGAGGTTATAGAGGAATACGTGTCTCATATAGTCTATTGGAGGACTCCACGAAACATCTGTACCCCCTATGATCTCTACTCTACTATGTTTATCGCTGAAGAGAAGGGCCGGCATGATGGCTTGGATAACTAGTGAGATACTCCCAGCAGTACCTATGTTGAAGCTATAGCTCCCCCCTCTGCGTCTTCGTGGTTCAAAGTATATCTCTGTAC